>CAYJBP010000057.1:0-4227 GCA_964368605.1 uncultured Peptococcaceae bacterium
GCTAGGTGGGCAAAGAGCCCCGCCAGGGTGGGTTCGGATTATGGGTGCGTGCTTATGGTGTACGGAATAGATATTATTCGCGCTTAAAACCTAATTCGGGGGATACCAGCTAGCGCTCGGCCTTAGCGGGGCATAAATAGTTATTAGCTCGCTGATTGCTTAGCCGCTTGCTCTTATTCCATTTCCAAATAGCGCATCAACATCGTGGCAATTTCGGCACGGGTGGCTGTGCCTTGGGCTAGAATTGTGCCATCTTGATAGCCGCTGATTATGCCATTTGCTACAGCCCATTCCATAGCCGGTATAGCATATTCGCTAGTAGCGGCATTATCGCTAAATTGTGCAAGCATGGTTTGAGTGGTTACGGCAGCAGGGGCGGCATAGCGATAGAGCATAGTTGCAAATTGCTCGCGGGTGATGCTACCTTCGGGGTTTTCGCCATCGGAGACTTGGTTTGCCATTGCCCATGCTTGGGCTAAGGAATACCATAGCTCGCCACCTTCGGTATCAACACCATCCAGGCGTGCCAGCACTGTCCAAATCATAGCTCGGGTGGTGGCAGCATGGGGGGCAAATTCAGTTGCCGATAGGCCGTTCATTAAATTATTGCTATAAGCATAGCTTATCGCCTCATAAAACCAATCATCGGCGGCAACATCGCTAAAGGGTAAGTGCTGCTCCATAATCATAAATGCCGAAAAATGGCCGCTGCTAAAGCTTGCTTCTTGATCTTCAGCATTATAAGTGGTGGGCTTGGCGCTTGCTTGGCCAAGAGCATCGACATGATAAACTGTAACTTGGCCATTAACTGCGCTATAAGGTATGGTAATGGTGGCTAAACCGCCCTCAAAATCGCTAATATAAGTATCGCCTACTTTAATTAGCAATTGATAGGCCGGGTTAGTGCCAATTGCGGCCTGCTGTTCGGCGCTTAAATTGTCGGCTATTTTGATGATAATGGTTATTTTTTGGCCATTGGCCTGCTTTATAATGCTATTAAGCGCTTGATTATCAAAAGTTATGTGCCCCAAGTTAGTGCTGATTTTAAGCGACGAATTGTTTTTTGCCGCTAAAGCAGCTAAAGCGGCAGGGGATAAGCTTACTTCCACGCTTTGGGCATTAGCCGGGGTATTAATATCTAGGTTTAGCTGGGGAGCACTATCGGTGCCTGCGGTTTGCTCCAGTAGGGTTTGGCTAGCTTGGGTTAAGTCATTATCTTCAATATCGGCTTGGGCATTATTTTCGCTAATTACGGGGTCGATATTAATATCAACCTGGGTTTGATTATTATTGCTCGCTTCCTCTGTGGCCGGCTCTTCGGCGGCTGCCCCGCCGCCACCCAGATTATCACCCCGATCGATATCGGGGATGGGCATAAATTGCGGCCAATAATCATAAAGCATGGGGCTGGATGAGCCTTGTGCCCAAGTCATAAAATCAGTAGATGCTTGGGCAGTTATCCAAGCGTTTAGGGTATCAACAAAGCTTTTATTGGCCATTTGGGTAGCGGTCATAGCTATGGTATTATCAGTGATATTAAGAGCAGGGGGTATATTTAGGCCGCTTAAACCGCTTGCGCCTTGATAATAGCAATTTTGAGCATCAATGATGCTATTTTGGCTAGGATCAAACGAAACAGACACCTCTCCTAATATAGCACCAAGGAATGATCGTCCTTCCACATACTGGGTAATTGTGGGTATAGCAGTATTATAGCAATTGTTTAAGGTAAGATCTCTACTTGCTACTAGCGAGCCAACTATGCCCCCTACATAACTTCTTTCGGTAGATGCCATAATCGAGCCTGTATTATAGCAATTATAAATTTTTAGAGTAATCGCCTGGCCAACTATTCCCCCTGCCAATGCTTGGGGGGGCATATTACCATTATTAGACGGTCCGTCAGCTTGATTACTAATTGTGCCGGAATTACTGCAATTTTGAATAATCATACTGATATCTTGGTTATTTTCATTTTGGTAAGCTGAACCTGCTATGCCGCCAATTTTAGCCTGGTTCATATCTTCTGTAACATAAAGCAGCCCGTAATTATGGCAATTATCTATTAAACTATTCCCATTATCAGCATCAATACTCCCCACTATCCCCGAACCTTCAATAGTGCCGGAATTAGTGCAATTAAGTATTTGCGAATCTATAGCATACCCGACTATAGCCCCCACGTTATTGAGCACTGTATTCCGTGTATGTTCAACGTCTATATTAGATTGTGTAATATTAACATTTTTTACTATAGCATCTTCAATATTGCCAAATAAGCCCAGGCTAGCAGCATTTGTATTAATATAGATATTACTTATCGTATAATCATTGCCATCAAATATGCCGGAAAATACTTTATTAGTGGTACTTTGGCCAATCTCAATCCAACTATTTTTGCCTGCAATAGATGGGGGTAAATTATTGCCGGTATCAATATACATGCTAACAAGCGCACCATTAGCCGGGGCTAAATCTATATCGGCAGTTAGTTCTACGGTTTTGCCGCTATAATTTTCAGCGGCGATTGCTTGGGTAGAATCATTGATTAATTGCCCATTAACCGAGGCGGCAAACCAAGCCAGCCCCCGGGCATTATGGATTTCGATATAGTTTGCATCAGCTAAATTGCTTACCTTATCTTGCTTGCTATCATCTTGATACAGGCTATAATCGCTGTTTATTTGGGCAGTATTGGCTACATCCACCCATAAAACAATTTCTTCAGCCGAAAATACCGGCGGAGTATCTTGGCCTGCTTGCCATAGTTGCATAGTGCTATCGTTTTGGGCAAAAACCTTTTGGTTTAATAGTGCAACAAATTCTTCACTTAGCATTTCTGCTTCTGTCATGGCAGTAATATTATTCTCATACGCATCATTAAGGCTGCCTATGGGGTTTAATGCTCCGCCTTTATAATAAGTGTTAAACAGAGAAGTTGCTTCGCTTGCAGGCAAATTACCGATTACTGCACCGATAGCAGTTGCCGAACTATCTATACCTGCAATATCACCTGAATTATAAATATTGAGTATCGGAAAATTTAGTGTTTGATGTTTACCGAATATGCCACCAACATTACTATTGCCTTGTACAGCGCCGGTATTATAAATATTTAGCACAAAGCCTGATTCGTTAATAATACCTAAAATGCCGCCAACATTGCTACTACCTTGTACATTGCCTGTATTATAGCAGTTTGACATTTGCATTTCAGTGTAAGTTGGGGCGGGCCTGGTACTTATACCAACCAAGCCGCCAACATTATCCCCTTGCCCGATAACAGTGCCCTCATTAGCACAATTAATTAAGAAGTTAACATACAAAGAGCCGGCTATAGCACCCACATAGTCGTTGGCATATATATACGAATTGGCTATTAGCAGGTTTTCAAATTTCCATGCATAGCCTACAGAACCGAATAAACCTTGATAATCTGCTATGCTATTATTGATATAAACATGATTAATTGTATGATTATTGCCGTAAAATTTGCCTTTAAACGGATTTGTTTCAGTGCCAATAGGTATCCAGCTATTGTTCGCATTTACGGTTGGATTAGTGCCATCCGTAGGCAAAGCATTACCATTTGCGGTATAACCTGTAACTATGGCGCCTGTATCCGGCGCTAAGTCGATATCGGCATTTAAGTATACATTTACATATTGGTAATCGTTAGGGTCGGAACTATCCTCCAACTGGCCATTAACCGAGGCCGCCAACCAAGCCAAGCCAAGGGCGGTGTTGATTACCAAATCTTCCTCTCCATCGCCATCAAAATCAGTGCGTTGATAATCAGTGCCTGCTTGAGCAGTATTGGCCGCATCTGTCCAGGTAGCAAAAGTGGCTGCCCATGCTTCTTGGGGCATAAGCAGTGATGCCAGTAGTAACAACAATAATAAAGACATAATTTTTTTACACATAGGATCCTCCTTGAGTTTAATAGTATTTTATAACTATAGCATATAATTGCTTTTTTAACAAGGCATTAAATTTAATGAAACAAAAAGCCATTAGCCAAATAAGAGCCGCCAGACCATAAGCCAAACCCACCCCAGGCCAGCTATTAATGGGCATGGGGACGTTTCTCCTCTGTCGGGCTAGCGGGTCTTAGGCTGCACTATATTAAACCGCATAGAATAACAATTACTAATAAGCAATATTTAACCAGATATTAAGCTGCCGCACCAAACGCAATAGATACCCGCTTGGCCGTGGGCAAAGTAA
>CAYJBP010000057.1:4327-12999 GCA_964368605.1 uncultured Peptococcaceae bacterium
GTGCGCCTTAGTATTAGCCTAAAACGCGACATTGCCGGGTGGCGCTGCCACCTGTGTTTGCTGTACGCAATAGATACCCGCTTGGCCGTGGGCAAAGTAAGTGCGCCTTAGTATTAGCCTAAAACGCGACATTGCCGGGTGGCGCTGCCACCTGTTTGCCGCAGGCTAGGCAGAACTTTGCTCCAAGCGGTAGGTTTAGGCCACATTCGGTGCAGAATATGCTATTGTCCATTCCTTCCTTGGCGGCATTAATTCGCTCGGGGTTTTCGTATAAATGAATAGCTTGTTCGATTACCTGTATTGCCTCATCATCCAATTTGGATTGACTTACCAAGCCCCAAATTTGCGAAAGCAGTACCGGCCAGGCCACAAAAAGCATAATTAAGCTGGGTACTAATTGTTGGCCAAAAATACCTACCTTGGCATCGATAGCTACCCCACGACCGACGCTTTTAATATCTATGTTTAAGGCGGTTTTCATGCCTAAAACTGCCTTAAACATGCCACCTTTAGTTAGGCTGATAAAAAAGCCAAAAGAGCTTTCTTCTACCTCTACCGTATAGCCTTGGGTTGTAAAATACTCCTTGGTATAGGCGGCAACTTCGGTTAAATCTTTTAAATCGGTGATAATTAATTTTGAGGATTTAAAGGTAGCCATATTTATTCTCCTTTATATAAAGTATTAATCTGATAAAGCACAGCCAGCTCGGCAATGGCATCGATAACCAGCTCTTTTTGGCCTTCGTCTAATTCGGTTTCGATACGCTTTAAAAGCGAAATTACCAGATTAGCTTGGTCGATAATTTCTTGCCCGGATACTACCTGATCTTGAATAATCGCCTGAAAACTGGCCTTTTGATAGACAATTTCGTCTAATAAAAGCAGGCCATTTTTTTCGTCAAATAGTCTTTGCATAATAAATACCTCCTATTACAATTTTAAGCCGCAGCCTCGGCAAAACTTCCAACCTTCGCTAAGGGCTCGGCCGCATTTAGGGCAGCTTATAGTCTGATCGTTTTTATGATTGATAATAGTTTTAAAAGTATCGGTTGCACACCATTTTTTTACTTCCGATGCCCTAACCGATAAAAAGGGATGGGTTTGATTCATCAAAACCCAATATTGTAAGGCTTTATTCCAAGTTGAGGAATCCAATAATTGTTCATAAGCATCGGCTTGCTTAAGATATAAATCGCGATTAATATTGGCCGTTACTTCCTTAGTGCCGCCGGCTAGGCGAATCATCGTTTCGACAACCGAATCGGCTCCTTCTAAGTAGACAGCAGCTGCTCTATCGCAGGAAAATTCGCTGCATCTTTGCCAATGTAATAAACCCAACTGCAAGGGCATTGATAATAAGCCTAAGCCCAATAAATCGGTACCGCCATTTAAAATCATCGTGGCCATGGTATTATAAAGAACATGACGGCAAGCTATATGGCCACATTCATGGGCAATTACCGCCTTTAGCTCATCTTCTTCCATATGCTCGATTAGGCCGGAAGTAAGGGTGATAAAAATGGTGCTATCGCCAAAGGTATAGGCATTGGGCATGGGGTTCATTTCCAGATAAAGTTCCGGCTCATCAATGGCCAAAACTTCGCAAATCGGCGGCAAAAGATTATAAATATCGGGCAATTGCTCGGCCGATAATCTAATCTTGCCCGACATATTTAAGCCATGGAATATAGTTTCGCTAAAAATTTTCAAAAACCCCTTTAAAGCGACGGAAAAACCGGGTATGGCTTCTAGCTGTTCTAAAGCTTTTCTGTCTAAATCATGTTGATAATCACGAGCATTTACCGCTTGCATAATTACACCTCGCTAATTTAATTTTTAAGCAAAATATATTGACAATCATTAATATTGATTAGGGGATCTTGTTCGGCACCGATTATTTTGAGCATGGCCTCAACAAAGCCTTTATCATAGGCCTTAAAATCTTGGTTAAAAGCCGCCGATACCGCATCTAATTGCTGCCAAGGGCAAATGCAGGCATGTAATTTAGCCATCGTATTTTTATGATCGCCGCTTTGCTTGGCATAAGCCTGGGCTTGCTCAATATCTGCTCCCCGATAGCCCTCGGCTGTTTGAAAGGCAGCCCATCTTTGATGCTCGATAATGGCCAGTTTTTCTAAAATGACAGGGTTAGCCAGCTTTTCCTTAACCGCCTTTAGGTTTAAGGCAGCCTGCTCTTTTTGCGGCTCGGTTAATGGCGCCAAAACGGGCTGCATTTGATAACCTAACAGGAATAGTTTATATTTAATATGAATGATATTGGCTCGATTAGAGCGCTTATTAATCTCGTTTTGATTATAGGAATCGATTATTTGCCGGCGATAGCATTGATAATCCGGCTCGTCAATAAAACTACCGCTATAAAATGCTTGGCCATTTTGGGCTAATTTTTCGATTGGTGAATTAATAATTTTGGTTTGGCTATAAAAGGATTTTGTTTCGCCAAAGGGGTAAATTTGATAATTAAGATAGCCCTTTTTATTTTGGGCTTTAAGCTCGGGTATATAAGAATATTTAATGCTATTGCTAATAAAAGTATGGATAAGCGGCAAATTAGCAAATTGCAAATCTTGGCGCAAATAATATTCTCGTAAATACAAGGCCGTTTTAAGCCCTTGCTCTTTAGCGCCTAGGCAAATCACAATATAATTGATATCCTGGCCATGCTGATTAAGTATATTTTCAAAATCAATAGTTGTAATATCGGCTTCATAAAAAGTTATCGGGCAGCTATAGTGGCTAAGCTCGGGATAATTTAAGGCAAAAGTTTTGGCAATATGCTTAGCATTGGCATCGACTACCTTAATTTCCAGGCTATAATCAGAGCCTAATTGGCCGCACCAAGCAATGGCTTTAATCATTTCCGTGCCTAAATTACCGCCCCCCACAATTAAAGCAGAAATTTTATTATTTTTGGTTAAAGCTTGATAAAGCGGCTGATTAAACATTAAATCATAAGCAAGCCTTACCGGTTTATCGATAATTAAAACGGTAATCCCTTTTTTGTCTAAAGAATTAATAATTATTTCGGCCTCGGGCTGATCGGTAAACAGATAAATAGCAATTTTGGGGCTGGCTTTTGTTAAAGGCTGATAATAATCGATAATTTTTTTAGCACCAACTAGGTTTAAGTCGGCGTTTTGGCTGATTTCAAAAAAACTTAAAGCCCCATGGCTGCGGTTTACTTGCGCATATTCGCCGGAAGCCAGCAGAATAAAGCCATGATTCCGGGCGGCTTTAATTAAATCAGGCTCTGTATTTTCCGGCTTAAAATTACAAAAAACGATTAAAGGGCGGCCTTTAGTAGTTGCTGATGCAGCAGCCCTTTCCGCAAGCAGGGTTTGGGCTAGGGTTAGGGCATGATTATTAAGCTCGGAAAAACAAATAATTTCGGCCGCATGTTTTTTTAGATTATAAGCCAGCTTAGTTCGAAGCGTATGGGAAAAACCGATAATGATGCCGCCGATAAATACAGGTGCAATCAGCATCAATATTTGCAAAAATAAGCGATAAGCAAAATCAAAGCCGCTATGCTCGGGGTTATTGATATTAAGCACCCTGGGCATAAGTTCGTCATAGCCGGCACCGGCTGCCCCTGCTTGAATTGCCGTTAAAATGCTATAGATTGGGTCGCCATTACTAAAGGGCAGAAAGAGGATAGCAATAGCCACAATAATGCCAATACCGATAATTCTAATTTGATAGGCTAATTGCTTTTTATATTTGGGCCTTAAAGCGATAATTAGGCTGAGTAACAAAGCTACAATTGCCAGTGCTGCCATTAGCTCGAAATTGGCCAGGACTTTTTGCATAAATTATTTCTCCTTTTTAGCCTGTGGGAAAGATATTTTAGCACCCAGTAAAATCATAGCCTTGATTACACTTTGGGTGGTATGGCGATCATAATCCTTTTCGGATTCGCTTAAATCGGCATAGGGGATTAGGCCGGGATGCTGCTTTTGTAAATCATCGCGTTTAGCTCCATAAACCCAGCCATCGGCCAGCCGCCCTGCTGCCCATACTTCATGGGTATTGGCCGCTAATTGTTCGATAAAAGGTTCTAAATCGGCAGGCAAGTTTATCTGCGATATATCTAAGGGATGGGGAGTATAATTCATAGTATCCTCCTTTTTATTGCTAATTAGATTGAGTTAATTGCATTTATTATAGAACTAAACTGTTCAGGGCTTGTTGCTTGATCGACAATTCTTACTCCCATACTGCCCGCTTCAAATTCAAACTGATAGGGATTAAAAATAGCTGTTGCCTCATCATAGCGCAAAACGGTTAGGGTTTTTTGGCGATTTAAGCTATCGGCTAAGATTTGAAAAAAGCTATCGATTAAATCTTGGCTATTATTATAATCGGCCATTTGCCATTGGTTTAAGCCAATAATTATATCATAAGGTTTAAGCCCTGCTTGCTCGGCCGGACTATCGGCCATTACCTCTAAAACAATAATTGCCAGTTGGCCAAATTGGTCAATAAAAAGGGTATTGCCTGCCGTATCATAATAAGTTTGCTCTATGATTAAGCCATTTTGATCATAGGTAGTTGCCACCGCCGCAAAATTTTCCGCAGCTAATAATATCGGTTCTTCGTCTATGCCATAATAGGCACGGTAAATTTCCCGATTGGCGGCATCAAATTCTTTTTTTACCACGGCATAGCCGGCATTATTTAAGCTAAGTTGATTATCTGTACCATAAGAATATTCGGCAATAGGATTGCCTTTTAAATCATAAACTGTTTGCCAAGCGGCGCTGCCATAAGCATTGCTAAGCGGTTGGCCATCTAAGCCAAAATAGCTAATCGATATTTGCTGCCCTCTTTGATCAAAAACCTGGACAGCCTTAGCATAGCCATGATCATTAAGAAGGGTAGGCTTACCATCAACCCCCAAATAACTGCTTTCCAGCAAATAGCCACGCTGATCATAAAGGCCTTGCCAAGCGGCATAGCCCCGATTATTATTAATTGGCAAGCCATCTAAATCATAAAAAGATTCGCTAATGATATTATTACGCTGATCATATTGAAATTGGCGGCTATATATGCCCTCGGCATTGCTAATCGGTTGATTATCAGTTCCATAATAGGCTACTTCAATTAAATTGCCATGATCATCATAGTTATTGCGGATTAGGGCATAATCCAAGCTTACCGGGATTATTAATTGATTATTTAAATCATAATAGGCTTCTTCAATTTTATTGCCGCTTTGATCATAAACAGCTTTCACTTGGGCATAGTGGCCATTAAGATTTAGGCTGGGGTTGCCGTCTATATCATAATAATTTTCGCTAATTGAATTGCCCAAAACATCATATCCAAAAGCAATGCCGGCATAGCCTTCCTGATAATAAGTAGGCCGGCCATCGCTACCAAAATAATCAATTTTAATAATCCTGCCATATTGATCATAGGCAAATTTGGCCTGCGCATAGTTATCTTGATTAATAATCATTTGCTGATTATTATCCCAATATGTTTGCTCGATAGTGCGTCCATAATAATCATTACTAAAGGTGATATAAGCATAACCTTGATCGGTTATAGTTAAATTACCCTCTGTATCATAGTAGGAATCCCGAATAACATAATCATGCTGATCATAGCTGCGTTTAATGGTTGCATAGCCATCTACTAAAAGCGGCTGCCGATCGGTGCCAAAATAGGTTTGTTCAATTAAATTATCGCGTTGATCATAAGTAGATTTTAAATAGGCATAATTAGCGCTACTATAAGCTAATTGACCATCAAGGCCATAGCTATAAGTTGCGGTATTATTGCCCCGTTGATCATAAACATATTCAATCGAGGCTACTAAATCATTAGTGGCAATGATCGGTTGGCCTGCGGTATCAAAATAGGCTATTTTAAGCAAATTGCCTTTAGCATCATAGTTAGTAGCAATTTGGGCTGCGCCCAGCTTTGCTAAAATAGGCAAGCCCTCTGTGCCTAAATAAGCTGTTTTAAGCAGATTACCCTGCTGATCATAGCTATAATTAATGGCAGCTACCCCTAAATAGGCATCTAAAATTGGCTGATTATCTAAACCATAATAAAGCTCTTGCTCGATAGCGCCATATTGATTAAGCCGATACTCGATCTTGGCTACTCCCAATTTTTGATTGATAATAGGTAATTGATCTAACCCAAAATAAGTTTGCGATTGAAAACCGGGCTGATACAGGTACTTAATACCGGCATAGCCATCCGAGCCTAAAATTAATTGTTCCTCTTGATCATAAAGCCATTGTTCGATTAAATAGCCCTGATCATTATAGGTATTTTTGATATAGGCAATGCCGTCGGCTCTGCCTGTAACTGCCCCTTGCCAATCATAGCTATAATAGCCGCCTAAATTACCCCATTGATCATAAATAATTTGGCCACTATCATTGGTTAAGGCTTGCCAACCGGCAATGCCTTGGCCATTAGCTATTGGCTGACCTTCCTGATCAAAAGTGGCTTGGCCAATATGATTGCCGCGTTCGTCATAGCTGTTTTTAAGCAGGGCATAGCCAAATTTGGCTATGGTTAATTGGCCTTGGCTATCATAATAACTTTCCTCCACCATATTGCCACGGCCATCATAAAGTTGCCGATAAGAGGCTATGCCATCGGCCGACAAAACAGGATTATCCTGCTGATCATAATAAGCAAAACCAATAATATTCCCGTATTGATCATAGGGGGAATTATCAATTAGCACAGCCTTGGCCGAGGCATAGCCGTTTTTGGCAATAATTGGTTGCCGATCGATGCCATAATAGGCAGTTTGCAAAATATTACCCTGCTCATCGCTCTCAATACGCTCGATAGCATAGCCATCATCAATTAAAGTTAAATTATGGGCGGTATCATAATAAGCATATTCGCTAATAAAGCCATTCTGATCATAAGTAAACTGGCACATGGCATCGCCATATTTGCTTAAAACCGCTGCATTTTCGGTATCGGTATAGGCAATTTGGCTAACTCGGC
This sequence comes from uncultured Peptococcaceae bacterium, assembly GCA_964368605.1. GTDB lineage: Bacteria > Bacillota > Dehalobacteriia > UBA4068 > UBA4068 > CAYJBP01. Next base: position 11,336 of record CAYJBP010000057.1, read on the forward strand.
CTTGTTGATCATGGCTATAATTAATATTGGCATAGCCGTCATCAATAATGGTTGGCTTAAGCTCGGTATCCAGATAATGGCGGTCTGTAATTAGGCCGTTTGCAGTAATTAAGCTTAGCTTAGCCCAGCCGTCACCATTAAGGCTAAGTTCTTGCTCGGCATCTACATAGTAAAATTCACTGATATTAAGGTTTTGATCATAAGATATTTGATAAATAGGCGGTTGACTGCCTTCAAAAATAGGCTCGCCCTGTTTATTTAAAGTTTCCACTTTAATTAGCTGATGGTTTTGATTATAAGTATAGCGTGTAGAATAGCGGCCATTATTTAAGCTGATTCTTTGCTGGTTAATATCCAAATAAAATTCTTCTAAAATTTGGCCATTTGTTTCGTCTACAATATATTCTTTGCCAAAAATACCATTGGCATCGGCCGCCGGATCATTAAGGCTATTTTTTTTATAGATTACCTTAGTTATATAGCCATTGGTATAGCTATATTGATAACGGGTAATGGCACTACGGCTACCGGCATTGGCATTAAAAATATCCGTTGTCACCGTATTAGCAGCCAGGGTAAGGGCATTAGCATCATTAAGCGGGTTCTGAAAATCGGCAATTTGGCGATTGGACGAATAGTCAAAAACAACCAAACTTTTGCCGGCTGCCGAAAAATGCTCGACCCGATAGCTATTATCGGCTAAAAAAGAGTAAGTGGCAATTGCTACTTTAGGCTCGGCAAAATCGCTATTATCGGGATTGATGGCGATATTATATTTATTCTCGTAGCGAACCTCGTATTGCTGATAACTGGCATAGAATTTAAGGCCTTCAAAAACATTTTGGCGGGTGATTGTAAAATGGCCATTTTTTTGAGCAACCTGATTAGAACTAAGCTCGCCAATGCCAATCGGCACGCCGTCTTTAAGCGCATAATCCAGATAATCGGCCGATTTGGGCATATAAAAGTTGGCAATACTTAAAATAACCGCTATTAAACAGGCACTAAAGGCCGCGGTGATTAAACGCCTTTGCTTTTGCCGCTTTTGCTCCCTTTTAATAATCGTATCGGCGCTTACACCTAAAATAGTAGCAATAATTTTAAGCAGGGCTTTATGACGACCATCCTGCTTAAAACTGATGCCCAGGTATTCGCTTTGATAATCATCAATTGCTTTAGGAAAACAACGCTGTTTAGGGTCGGGATGATCGGGTGAGCCATCGATAATCACCGGAATAATATATTCCGCACCCCTTAGCTTACGAAAGGTTTCGACCTCATAATTGATATATTGGCTATTTTCCAGCACATTAGGCGAACAGATAAGTATCATATACTTACACTGCTTCATTTCTTCCATAATAGATTCTTTTAATAAAGTGCCGGCTAAGTCGTCAACATCACGAAAGCATTTTTTTAGTTTTTTAGCCAGGCCAAATTCTTTGCATAATTTAGCGGGCAGACGATAGCTTTCCAGTTTTTTTTGAATCCACTCTGCTTCTTTTTTATCTAAATGCTTATAACTGATAAATGCCGAATAAAGAAAGTTTTGTTTTTCCATAGACGCTTCTCCCATAGCTATAAATAGGAATATATTGCTCAATTATATATATATTATTATACAATATAATATTTACAAATACAATACGTTAATTGCAAAATGG
>CAYJBP010000057.1:13099-14551 GCA_964368605.1 uncultured Peptococcaceae bacterium
AAAGCGGATGAAAAGCGGCTGGCCCAAAATAAAAATGACATCATAGGGGTGTTTTTTATTTTGTTATTAGTAGTTGAAAAAGATGTCATCCTCTTTTTGCTATGTATGCGAAATAGCATCTATTGGGCAGAATATAAGTGGCGATATGAGAACCTATCCGCTTATCAATAGTAATAAGTAATTTTAGGGCCGAAAAAATCAATATCATGGTATTAAATTTTATGATAATCTATGATATACTATAAAAAAAGGTGGTGGTTTATATAGAAGAACAATTGCAGTTTTTCCGTTTACTAAGGAGTACAAAAAGTGCCATAGAAAAAGCCACAAATAGTGAACTTAAAAAAGTTGGGCTTACCATTGCGCAGGGGCATATCACCTTGTTTTTACAAGCACAAAACGATCATCAAGCAACATTGAAAGACCTTGAAATGGTCTTACAGGTAGCGCAATCAACCGTTGTACTTATGGTATCAAAGTTAGAAAAAAAGGGTTTTGTAATGACATACAACTCTGCTGTTGACAGACGAGTTAAATATGTAGTGCTAACAAATAAAGGTAAAAAATGTGCTGCTTTTGTGCTAGAAAGTATGGCTAATGTGCAAAATGAGGCTTTGGCCTCTATTAACGAAAGCGAAAGGTTGATATTTCTTGATTTACTCGCAAGAATAAATAATAAGTTAGACAAAAAGTCAAAATGTTAGCTATATCAAAATTTTTATAAAAAAGGAGAATACTTATGAAATTAACGGATTTAATCACCAACAGGCGCAGTATTTATAGCTTGGGCAAAAATGTGGCAATTCAAGACGAAACCATTAATGAGCTTGTTAAAACTTATGTTTCACAATGCCCTTCTGCCTTTAATTCGCAGACTTCAAAAGTGGTGATTCTGTATAAAAATCAACATGATGCACTTTGGGATTTGTTAAGCGATAAGATGGAACAAATTCTACCACCGGAGGCAATGAACGGTACTTTAGCAAAAATAGCCGGCTTTAAGGCTGCCTATGCCACGATATTGTTTTATGAAAATCAAGAGATAGTAGAGGGGCTCGAAAAGCAATTCCCTAGCTATGCCCATAATTTCCAGGCATGGTCGCAACAGGCGAGTGGCATGTTGCAATTGGCCGTATGGACGGGTTTAAGAGAGCTTAATTTGGGGGCAAATTTACAGCACTATAATGAGTTAATCGAAGCTGAAGTACGCACACTTTTCGGAGTGGACGCAAAGTACAAACTAATTGCCCAAATGCCTTTTGGCGAAATTTTAGAGCCTGCACCCGAAAAAGAAATTGCTAATTTACACGAAAGATTTTCTACGATGGGCTAGTGCTTAAAAAAAATGAAGGTTAGATATGTCTAAAAAAAATCAAAATTATAGCTAACGCCCCTTATAAAATTATTGAGAATGTGCCATTACAAGAACTTGCAATAGAAGCCGCAAAATAG
>CAYJBP010000058.1:0-11822 GCA_964368605.1 uncultured Peptococcaceae bacterium
TAAGGAGATAATATGAATACTTTAACAATCGATGCTTGCGGCCTGGCTTGCCCGGAGCCGGTAATTAAGGTTAAAAAAGCCCTTGCTCAGGATTATCAGCAATTAATAGTGCTGGTAGATAATAAAATTGCTGTTGAAAATATTAGCCGCTTTGCTAGTAATAAGGGGCATGCTTTTGCGGTAGAGCAAGGCAATGATATTTTTACAATTACAATTACTGTTTAACTCAAGTCTAAAATAAACTGCCTTAATGCCGCCGCTGCCGGCGACAAAATTGCATTTTTATTATGGACCAAATAGAATGTTCGGGTTTTTTGCAAGCCTTCTATATTAAATACCCTTAAATTATGATGTTCTTTATTAAGTTCGGCCACTTTTTGGGATATTATCGATACCCCCAAACCTGCTCCCACCGAGCTAACAATTATCTCGGCACTATTGATGCGGGCTGCTATATTTAAGCTTTTTAGGCTATGACCATACTTTAGCAGCTCGTCTTCTAAAACTTTGGCGGTAGCCGAGCCGCTTTCGCGGCCGATAAAGGGGCAATTAACAAAATCTTTAGCGCTAATTGTATCGCCTTTAATATGATCAAGATAGCCTGTGTTCGGCGCAATCAAAACATCTTTATCCTCAAAAACAGGCTCAAAAACTAAGGCCGGCTGTTTATCTATTTGCCCAACAAAGCCCAGATCACCCTTGTTTAAAGCAATATTTTCCTGTACTTGCACGCTGGATGATTGCTCTACATAAAACTTTATTTGCGGATGCTTGCTTTTAAAATCGGCCATCAGCTTAGGCAAAAATACCAAGGCCGGCACAGTAGAGCTTTGTAATTCAATAATCCCTTGGGGATTATTTTTTATGTCCAAAATTGCCAATTTTGCTTCATCACGGGTATTTATTAAATTAAGTGCATAATTATAAAAATGAAGGCCTGCTTCTGTAGCCATAACTTGCCTGTTTTTACGCTCTAAAAGCTTAAGCCCCATTTCTTTTTCCAAAGAGCTGATATGCAGGCTAATTGTGGGCTGACTTAAAAAACTGGCATCGGCCGCCTTAGAAAAACTTTTATGCTTAATAACATTTACAAAAGCTTCTATTTGTCTAAATTCCATGAAGGCTCCTTTGGCAATATTTAATAATACTATTATAGCAGCTTGGGCTAAAATTAGCAAGTGCCTGCACCTTTTGGCAGTAAAAGCCATATTATATAGTGATAAATGTTCATTTGTCCAAAATAATATTGAGGTGATACTATGACAACCTTGCCCTTATCTGTAATTCCTGAGCCGCCCAGTACCGGTGCGGTTAGCAGCAATTCGAATAATTGCGCCAGCGTACCATTTATTCTTTTTGAGCCCCAAAGTAATCAGCTTTATCCTAATTTGGATAGTGTTGCCGGCTTTGCTGCCCCCAATGCCACTATCGATTTTACCCTTGGCGACCTGCAATTTGCCACAACCAGCAATGGCGACGGCTTCTTTTGCGTCAATTTTCCGCAAACTTTAACTACGGGTTATTATAGCCTAACCGCCACCATGCAATATGGCTGCTGTTGCAAGCAAGTAACCGTTGATTTTGTAGTTGCCGGCATTGTGCCTCAGCCGGTTAGCCCCAGCTTGGTTACTACCGGCGGCTGTTCTTGATAGGCTGATTGCTAAAATTTTAAAAGGCTGCGATATTATCGCAGCCTTTTTTATGGGTATACTTAGCAATAAATATTTTTATAGCTAATCATCATGGCGCGGATTAGCGCCTACAATTACCGCACCTTGGGCAATAGCCGTAACAATATCGGCCTGTACCTGGGTGGATAATATTGAAGCCCTGGCCATAGCCTCGCCCAATTCCGATACTACATAATGTTGTGGTACAATATTTAAAGCATAGGCCTTTACATCGGCCTGGCAGCGATCGCAGGTGCACATATCCGTGCTATTCATAGTTTGCATTAAAAACATATCTACCAATTCTTCCGATACATTTTTTAGCTCATAATGCTGTGTATTGCCACGACCAATATTTTCCTTAACCTTAACCATAACCCTGCCTCCTTAGATTGTCATCTTGTCTATTTTATCATTAAATTGACTATTTAGCAAGCTATTATCCGCAAAAACCCGGTTTAGCTACCAGTTTGAAGCTGGACACAATTTCGCGCTTTAAGCTTTTGCTTAAGGCGTGATTTTTTTGCTTGCGACGGAAATAGCCGAATTGGTCACAGCTGCCAAGATAATTTGCGCTAAATCATTGCGATTATGCTCGTCAATGCTCAATAATTGCACATTATGATGCGCCATTATCGGCTGATGCCAAGCTATTTCCTTAAGACGCAATACCCCGATAACTGGTTTGTCTTGCTCCAGTAAATCATAAATTGCCTGTATAAAAAGTGGGGATTTTGCTTCGATAAAACCTAATTCGTCAAGATAAATAATGTCGGCCTTTTGGGCGGCTTTTATTAATTGGCAGCCAAAGTTATCAAATACTTTGCCATACGTAACAAAACCTTGACTATAATCTGCAATAACCTGCCGATTATCGGGTTGGTTTAAATCGCTTAAATAGATTTTTTGGCCGCCTGCTAAATCATGAAAAGTGTTAATTCCGGCCACTGTTTTGCCATTTGCGATAAGTGCGTCCTTAACTGCGGCCAAAACTGTTGACTTGCCGATGCCGCAAGGGCCACGCAAAAAAAGTTTATTAGCCATTTTTAGTACCGGAAATTATATACATTTGCTCGGTATCTACTAAGATATCGATATTAAAATGCTCTTGCCAAATTTTTTGCTCACAAAAAGCAGGCTGCAAACTAGCGGCAATATGATCGCCATGCTCGCTTTGATGATGGGCATTTATTTGGGCAGCAGAGCTGCTATGGGCAATGATAAAGCGGCCGCCATCGGCCAAAATATTAGCTAAATGAAGGGCTAAAGCAGGCTTGTCCGGAAAATGCGGATAGCAATTAAACATTATTGCTGCGCAAAAGCCTGTTTGCTTAAAATCTAAAATATCGCCGCAAACAAAATTGATATTAGCAGCCTTATTTTTAGTTTTAGCCAAAGCCAGCATTTGCTCCGATAAATCAAGTGCCGTTATCTGCCCAATTTTTAATTCCTGCAAATAAGGCAGTAGCACCCCGGTGCCGGTGCCGATATCCAAAACTTGCTCCGAATTATTAAGTGCTGCTAAATCTAAAATAATATTGATTTTGGCACTATCATCATTGGCCGCTGCATCCCAATCGACGGCTATTGTGTCAAAAAGATGACGATTTTTGGCAATTTCTTGTTGATAATTATCCATATTATTTCCTCTTAAATATGCCGCTCTAGGCAAGGTTTTTCCAGCGCTAAAAACTTGCTTAAAGTTAGGACTAAAGGTGGGATTAAAGCAAGTTGCAAAATAATACCGGGCAAGCTAACAATAAAAGATGCGCTGATAAAAGCCTGCCAGCCATAAGTGGTTTGGCCTAAACCAAAAAGTATAGTATTGATTACGCCACTAACAATACGGCCGGCCAACATTGCTAAAATTAAAGAGGCATATAAAGAGAGCTTAGAATAATTAAAGCGGCTGAATACTGCATAAAAATGGCCACTTAAAAAACCATAAACGGCCAATTCGAAAACCATTGTAAAAGCGGTGGGGAAAATTGGCGGCATCCCGGTTAAAACCGAGGATAGTAGCGGTAAAATCATTCCGGCCAGCATGCCAAATTGCCTGCCGCAAATCATGCCGCATAAAAAAATCGGGATATGCATCGGTAAAAGCACATTGCCGGCGGCGATTAAATGGAAAAATGAGGGTAAAAGCAAGCCTATTGCAATAAAAAGGGCAGTTAAAATCATTTTTCGGTTTTGTATTGTTTTCATAAAATTACCTCCAAACTGCATTATACCAATAATTCGCAAAATAAGCAAGTAAATTTATTAATTATTATATCCTAGCAGGAATTTTGCCTTTAATCACGAATAATATATTGTTTAAGATTTAACTTAAAATGACTTAATTTAGATTTGTGGAGGATTTTTTATGGAAGACAATAAGCAAACTTTAGGCTCGGTATATCAGCCGGGGCAAATTGAAGAGCAGCGTTATCAGTTTTGGCTGGATAATGGTTTTTTTAGCGAAAGCCAAAACCCGGATGGCGAGCCATTTTGCATCGTCATGCCGCCGCCTAATGTTACCGGCCAATTGCATATGGGTCATGCCCTTGATAATACCATTCAAGATATTTTAACTCGTTTTAGGCGTATGCAGGGGCGTAGGGCTTTATGGCTGCCCGGCACCGACCATGCCGGCATCGCCACCCAGGCTCGTGTTGAGGAAATGCTGGCCAAAGAGGGCAAAACCAAATATGATTTAGGCCGCGAAAAATTCCTTGAGGAAGTTTGGCGCTGGAAAGATAAATATCATGCTCGTATCAGCAAGCAGCTAACCATGCTGGGCTGCTCTTGCGATTGGGATAAAGAGCGTTTTACCTTAGATGATGGCTGCTCCGAGGCCGTTAAAGAGGTCTTTTTAAACCTCTATCAAAAAGGGCTGATTTACCGTGGCAGCTATATTGTTAATTGGTGCAGCCATTGCCAAACCACAATTTCCGATATCGAGGTAGAGCATCAGGATCGCGATAGTCATCTTTGGCATTTGCGCTACCCTTATGCCGATGGCTCGGGCTATGTAATCGTAGCTACTACCAGGCCGGAAACCTTGCTTGGTGATACTGCGGTAGCCGTTAACCCCGAAGATAGCCGTTATATAGACAAAATCGGCCAAAGCCTGATTTTGCCGGTGATGAATCGCCCCATTCCGATTATTGCCGATAGTTATTGTGATATGGAATTTGGTACCGGCGCAGTTAAAGTAACCCCGGCTCACGACCCTAATGACTTCGAGATTGGCCTGCGTCATAATTTAGAGCAGATTACCGTTATCGGCAAAGATGGCCTTATGACCGCCGCCGCCGGTAAATATGAAGGAATGAGCGCCAAGGAATGTCGCCAAAAATTGGTGGCCGAATTTGAAGAATTGGGCTTGCTCGAAAAAATCGAGGATATCAGCCATGCTGTGGGTGAATGTTATCGTTGCGGCACAGTGGTAGAGCCGCTGGTATCGGCGCAATGGTTTGTAAAAATGGCACCTTTGGCCGAGCCGGCTATCGCTGCCGTTAAAGATGGCGATATCCGCTATGTGCCCGAGCGTTTTGCCAAAACTTATACCAATTGGATGGAAAATATTCGTGATTGGTGTATTTCGCGCCAGTTGTGGTGGGGGCATCGCATCCCTGTTTGGTACTGCGGCGATTGTAATGAGATGATAGCCGCTAAGGATACACCTGCGGCCTGCCCCAAATGCGGCGGCCATAATTTAGAGCAAGATCCCGATGTTCTTGACACTTGGTTTTCCTCGGCTTTATGGCCATTTTCTACCTTGGGCTGGCCGCAAGATACCGAGCTTTTACAAAAATTCTATCCTACCTCGGTTTTGGTTACAGCCTATGATATTATCTTTTTCTGGGTGGCCAGGATGATTTTCTCCGGCTTAGAGCAAATGGGTCAAAAGCCTTTTGATGATGTATTTATTCATGGTATTGTCCGTGATGAGCAGGGCCGTAAGATGAGTAAAAGCCTGGGCAATGGTATCGACCCAATCGAGATTATCGAAAAATTCGGTGCCGATAGCCTGCGTTTTATGCTGATTACCGGCAATAGCCCCGGCAATGATATGCGCTTCCAGCCCGAGCGCTTAGAGGCCGCCCGTAATTTTATCAATAAAATTTGGAATGCCAGCCGTTTTGCCTTGATGAATTTAAGCGATTATCAGCCGGATGCCCATCCGCTGCAATTAACTTTGGCCGATCAATGGATTTTGGAGCGGCTTAAGCAAACTCAAGCCGCAATGGAACAAAACCTGGAAAAATACGAGCTGGGCGAGGCCGCTCGTATGGCCTATGATTTTACCTGGGACGAGTTTTGCGATTGGTATGTAGAGCTTGCTAAAAAGCGTTTATATAATGGCAATGAGGTCGAAAAGCATACCGCCCAAACTGTTTTGGTGCAGGTTTTAGGCAATGTTTTGGTGATGTTGCATCCCTTTATCCCCTTTGTAACCGAGGAATTATGGCAGGCCTTGCCGCATGAAGGCGCTACAATTATGCTTAAAACTTATAATGAAAGCAAAAATTGGCCAAGCTATCCCGAAGCTGCTCATACTATGCAAAATGTGATGGCAATTATCCGTGCTATCCGCAATATTCGTGCCGAGATGAATGTGCCTTTGGGCAAAAAAGCCGAGGTGCAGCTATATGCCGATGCCAAGGCAATTGCCGGCTTGGGTGATGGCTTGGATTATATTGCGACTTTAGGCCAAGCTTCGCAAGTAAATATTTTTGATAGTAATGCACAACCCCCGGCCAAAGCGGCTAAAGCCCATGTAGCAGGGATAGATATTTATTTGCCGCTAGCCGACTTAATAGATATGGATAAAGAAATTGCCCGTTTAAATAAAGAATTGGCCAACTGTGCCAATGAGCTTAAACGTTTAGAAGGCAAATTGAATAATGCCGAATTTATCAAAAAAGCCCCTGCTCAGGTAGTAGAGAAGGAAAAACAGAAGCAAGGCGAATTAGAAGAAAAACAAAAATCATTGCAAAAGCATTTGGCCGAATTAAGCCTGTAAGAAAGGATTGCTATGCAGTATTTGCAAGAGTTAGAAAAAATGCGCCAATTGGCAAACCCGGCGATTAGCCCGGGTTTAGAGCGCATCGAGGCCTTATTAGCCGAGCTTAATAATCCCCAGCAGCATATTAAGGGTATTCATATTGGCGGAACCAATGGCAAAGGCTCGATTTGTGCCATGCTTGATGCCATGCTTATGCAGGGTGGTTATACTACCGGGCGTTTTACTTCGCCGCATATGCATGATTTTAGGCAGCGTTGTTTAATTAATGGGCAGGTTTTAAGCGCTGAAAAAACGGCCAAACTGCTCAATACCGTTAATGCCGCCCTTAAGCGGCTTAAAGCCAAAAATGCACCTAATCCCACCGAATTCGAGGCCTCTACCGCCTTGGCCTTTTTGGCCATGGCCGAGGCCGCGGTCGATTTTGCCATTATCGAAGTTGGCTTAGGTGGACGTTTTGATGCAACTAATGTCCTTAATCCCGGGCCGGCTATTATTACTAATATTGGTTGGGATCATATGGATTATTTAGGCGATAGCTTAGCTAAAATTGCCTGGGAAAAAGCCGGTATTATTAAAGATAATGCACAAGTATTTACCGGTGCAAGCGATGAATCATTGGCGGTTATTAGCGATATTGCTCATGCTAAAGGTGCTGATTTGCAAATACTTGGCCAAGATGTTTTTGGCCAAGTTAAGGCATATAATCAGGATAGCCAATTAATTGATATTCAAACCAAGCAAAAATCATATACCGATTTGCAATTGCCCTTATTGGGTGAGCATCAAGTTGCTAATGCCGCCCTGGCGATAGCTATGGCCGAATACTTAGGCCTAAATGAACAAGACATCCGCTTAGGCTTAATGGCTAGTAGCCATCCCGGGCGGCTGGAAATTCTTTGCAAGCAGCCTTTGATTATTGTTGATGGCGCTCATAATCAGGAAGGGATGGCCGCCCTTAATTTGGCTTTAGAGCAGTATTGGCCGCAGCATAAAAAGCTGTTTTTGCTGGGGATTTTGGCCGATAAGCCACGTAAGCAGGCCTTAGATAGTCTGTTTGGCCAAATCGACGGCGCAATTATTACTTGCCCGCCGATTATGCATCGCAGTGATAATTGGGCAGAAGTAGCCACGATTTTGCAACAAAAAGGTCTAGATATTGATGCGGAAAGTATTATCGAAAATTATCAAGATGCTTGTGAATTTGCTTTGCAAAAAGTGGCAGAGTATGATATGCTTATAATATCCGGGTCTTTATATTTAGTGGCCGAAATTAGGGGTTATTTAAAACAAAAATGGGGTGAAGATTTATACTAGATTTAGCCAATCGCCAATTGATTTTAGCAAGCCTTAGCCCACGCCGCCAACAACTATTGGAGCAAATTGGCCTAAAGCCGCTGGTAAAGCCCGCTAATATTGTCGAAATTGAACAAGCAACAGATAATGATTTTGGCCGATTGGTGCAAGAAAATGGCCGTCTTAAGGTACAGGCAATTGCTGCCGATTATATTAATCAGCCAATATTAATTATGGGGGCCGATACAATTGTGGTTTGGCAAGATCAAATTTTTGGCAAACCAAATGGCAAAGAGCAAGCTGCTCAAATGTTAAAAAATCTTAGCGGTAGCAGTCATTTTGTATATACAGGCCTGGTTATTTTTGATTGTTTAAGCGGCCAAATGCTTAGCGATTTTGCTCAAGCCAAGGTTAGTTTTGCTAAAATAACCGAGCAAGAAATTGCCGCTTATTTGGCAACTGCTAAGTTTAGTGATAAGGCCGGCGGTTATGGTATCCAGGATAAGGCGGCCTTATTTATTGAGCAAATTTGCGGCGATTATACTACGGTAGTAGGCTTACCTTTATCTTTATTGCGAACTATGATTAAGCAATTAAATCTTTAATAATAAGTAGTAGGGGGAATTTTATGTTAAAAAGAATTATACTTATTGGGGCATTCTTATTAATCGGTTTAATGGTATTTAGCTTGGCGGCCTGCGGTGATAGCGCCGGTAAAAATGAGTATGGCTTAGATGCCAAAAATCCTATTCATCTTACTTTATGGCATTATTATAATGGCCCTCAAAAAGATGTTTTTGATCAATTAGTTAGCGAATTTAATGCTACTATTGGTATGGAGCAGGGTATTATTATTGATGCGCTTAATCAAGGCAATATTGGCGAATTAACCACCAAGTTAATTGATGCAGCCGAGGGCAAGGTGGGGGCTGCCGATATGCCGAATATTTTTGCGGCCTATGCCGATACAGCCTATGCTATCGACCAAATTACGCCGATGGCCGATTTAACCATGTATTTTAGCGAAGAAGAGTTGGCGGCATATCATCCTGATTTTATCGAGGAAGGCCGTTTTGATGATAGTGGTTCTTTAAAAATCTTCCCGATTGCCAAATCTTTTGAGGTTTTGATGATTAATGCTACTGATTGGCAACAGTTTAGCGATTTTAGTGGCCATAGCTTGGAAGATTTGGCCACTATGGAGGGGCTTATTGCCACGGCCGAGGCTTATTATAATTATACTTTAGAGCAAACAGGCGTGGGTAAAGCCTTCTTTGGTCGTGATTCTTTTTCTAATTATGTAGTTATTGGGGCTAAGCAACTGGGCATCGATATTTTGGGTAATCAAGAAAATGGTCTAACTTATAATTTAGATCAAGAGATTGTGCGCAAATTATGGGATAGTTATTATGTGCCATCGATTAAGGGTCATTTTGCTAATTATGGTAGTTATAGCTCTGATGATATGCGCACCGGCGATATTATTTCCTTTGTGGGTTCTACTACCGGCGCTACTTATTTTCCAAAGACGGTGGCTATAAATGATATTGATGAATATGAAATAGAAAGTTTAGTAGTGGCTGCCCCGGTTTTTGCTGATGGCCAAAAGGTGACGGTTCAGCAGGGTGCGGGCCTGGTTGTTAATGCCGGCGAGCCGGCCTATGAATATGCGGCCAGTTTGTTTTTAAAGTGGTTTACCGAGGCCGAGCGCAATATAGAGTTTTGTGTGGGTTCCGGTTATTTGCCGGTAAAGCATGAGGCCTTAAGCATGGAAAAAATCAGCCCATTTTTGGCCGATTTGGATGAAGAAAGCCGCCTGATTATGGAGCAAACTTTTACGGCGGCTATCGAGCAGGTGGATAATATGGCTTTATACACGGTAAAGCCTTTTGCCAATAGTAATAATCTTCGCAATATTTTAGGTTATAGCCTGCAAGACAAAATTGCCGAAGACATAGCTCTTTTAAAAGGAATCCCCGTAGACGAGCCGGAGGCCGACAAGGCAATAACCGAGGATGCAGCGCTGGAGGAAGAAATTATTGATAATGAGCAATTAACCTATTTGCTAAGTGATGAAAATTTTCAGGCCTGGTATAATACCTTGTTGGCAGAAGTGGAGGCCGCCGCCGGGGCAATCTAATTTGCACATGGCAGTAAGTGTAAGCGCAGGAGTTTGCCTTTTATAAAGGCAAAATAAGGAAAATAATTATGGCTAAAAAAATCTTTCGTGGCACATCTATAATGAAAAAAATTATCCTGTCTTTAACCGTAGTTTTGGTTTTACAGGCTTGTTTGTTTTTAGGTTTTATCCTCCTAGGCGGCATTATCGAGCGTCTGGATGATAATGATTTAAGTATCATGCGCGAAAAGGTAGGTAATCGCCGCAATTATCTGGAAGTAGAAATGCTTCAAAAATGGTCTAATACCGGCGATACCCTCGGCGAGATTAATATGCTTGTTGATGAATATCTACAGCTTGAAAACTTAAATTATACTGATATCACCTTAGAAAACCCCACTACTAACGACTTGCTAACCCTAATTAGCGATCCGCTAATTGATTTAATGCGTCGAAATGTGGTTAGTGGTGCCTTTATTATTTTTGATGGCGCAAATAGCCAAGCCGCGCCGGCCGGGCAAACCAATGATAAAGCCGGTCTCTATTTTAGAGATTTAGATCCCACCACCTTTACTGCCGATAATTCCGACCTATTAATGGGGCGCGGCTCGGCCGATATTGCCCGCAGCCTTAGCCTGCCGCTGGATACTTCCTGGAAACCACGCTTTGAACTTTCTGTCCTTGACAATTTTTACTATAAGCCCTTTGCGGCGGCTATAGATTATCCCTATCTAAATAATAGTGATTTAGGGTATTGGGGTTATGATAGCTCGCTTTTAGAAGATAATAATAGTGGTATCACCTATTCCAAGCCCCTGCGCAATGCCGAGGGCGAGGTTTATGGTGTTTATGGTATTGAATTGTCGAGGGATTATCTGGATCAATGGTTGCCTTATGGCGAATTAAATATCACCAATAGCAATGCTTATTTGCTGGCCGTTAGTGATGCCGAGATGATTAATTTAAGCGGCGAGCGTAGCTTTATGACTGCCAAAACTACCGGCCCGGTTTTTGCCAATATGTTTGATAATCAAGAGCTTACCTGTTTTGAGCAGCAAAATATTTATGATTATAGCAGTGTATTTATTGCTCAAACAGCAGTCGATTATCCTCATTTGGTTATTGCCGATATCCGCTACCTGGATCTTTATAATGCCAATACCCCTTTTGCCGATGATAATTGGGCTTTAATCGGCATGGCTAATCAAAACGATATCTTTTCCTTCTCGGAAAACTTGGTTAATACCATTTTGGTTTTTGCGATGGCATCTTTGGCTATTGGCTTTGTTATTGCCTGGCTGGCCGGCTTCTTTATTGCCAAGCCCATTCAAGATTTGGCCCATTCCGTGCAGCGTCTTAATCCCAATAAGCCGGTAAATCTCGATCGGATTAATGTAAGGGAAATCGATGAATTATCCGATTCTATCGAAGCATTAAGCGGCGAAATTATTTCGGCATCCTCGCGTTTATCTAATATTATCGAATTGGCCGATATGCCCATGGCCGCTTATGAATTGGGCAAAACCGGGCATCGCGCCTATTTTACCCAAAAATTTAGCGATTTAATCCCCAAAGAGAACTTGCATAATGATATCAGTAGGCGCGAATTAAATCAATTCCTGGATTGGCTAAAAGATTATCAAGAAAGCGAAAATACATCTAAAAATACCTATATTTATAAGGTAGAAATGCCCAATTGGCCCAATCATTATAATTGGATTAG
>CAYJBP010000058.1:11922-14414 GCA_964368605.1 uncultured Peptococcaceae bacterium
CAAAATCAACAGATGATAGCAGGCCGTATGGCCGGCGATGAATTTTACTGTTTTTATCATGGTTTTGACGATAGGGCGCAATTGCAAGAGCAAATTGACGATATGCGCAAGCAAATGGTCAATACCATGCTCAATTTGCCGGATGGGCGTATGATTAAGATTAGGGCTTCGGCCGGGGTAGCCTGGTACCCTGATGACAGCCAGTCGATTTTAGAATTAATCCGCTATGCCGACTTTGCCATGTATGAAGTTAAGCATGCAACCAAAGGCAGTATTAAGCATTTTGATTTGCAAAGCTATAAAAAAGATTCCTTTATCATGTATAGCAAAGAAGAGCTAAACACCATAATCGAAGATCAATTAGTCGATTATGCTTTCCAGCCGATAATTAGTGCCGCAGATGGCTTAGTGCTGGGCTACGAGGCTTTAATGCGGCCACGCTCCAAAACCTTAAGCTCGCCGGCCGATGTTTTGCGCCTGGCTCAATTGCAATCTAAACTATATCAAATCGAGCGCTTAACCTGGTTTAGGTCTATGCAATGCTATTATGAGATCCCCAATGCTTTGGATAGTGGCTTGCTCTTTATCAATACCATCCCCAATCAAACCCTAACCGATGAGGATAGGAAAGCTTTAGATAATCTTTATCAGGATGTTTTCTATAATTGCGTTATCGAATTAACCGAGGTAGATGAGCTGGATAATCAGGCTTTAATAAATAAGCAAGGCCATCGTGATAAATTTAATTCTAAGCTGGCCATCGACGATTATGGCAGCGGCTATAATAGCGAGGCCACCTTGCTTAAGGTGCAGCCCGATTATGTTAAAATTGATATGGGGCTGATTAGGGATATCGATCAAGATCCTAATCGTCAACAATTAGTTGCAAATTTAGTGGCCTTTTGTCATAGTCGAGAAATCAAGATTATTGCCGAGGGGATTGAAAATGCCAATGAGCTGGCGATGTTAATCAGCCTAAGGGTAGATTATTTGCAGGGTTATTATTTGGCAAAGCCTAATTCGGATTTGATTAAGCCGTCGCAGATGGTGGTAGAGCAAATTAGAGAATTTAATCATAATTTAAATAAGGAGGATTAAAAATGCAAATTGATTTTAAGCCCCTAGTAGCCGAAAAAAGAGACTTAATGATTAAGCTGGTTAAAGAAATGGTAGCAATCCCTGCTGTAAACCCCAATATGGGAGGTAGTGGCGAGTATCAAATAGTGCAATGGCTGGCTGCTATTTTAAAAAGCTATGATTTAGACTATCGTTTTTTTGAAGTGCCCGATAGCAGGGTAGCAGAGGGCAAGCGTTTAAATTTAATTACGGTATGGCCGGGCAAGGATACTACTAAAACCTTGTGGTTTTTTGCCCATACCGATACAGTAAGCCCCGGCGATTTAAGTGCCTGGCAAACCGACCCTTTTTGCGCTGTAGAAAAAGATGGCCGCATCTATGGCCTTGGTGCCGAGGATAATGGCCAAGGGCTGATTAGTTCTTTGATGGCCTGTATTATTTTAAAAGAGCAAAATATAATTCCCGGTTGCAATATTGGTTTTATCTTTGCCGCCGATGAGGAAACCGGCAGCAAATACGGCCTAAAGGCTATTGCAGATAGTGACTTTTTCGGTGCTAATGATGAAGCGGTAGTGCCCGATGGCGGCAATGCTCAAGGAACATTTATCGAGATTGCCGAAAAATCGATGTGTGCCTTACAATTTAATATTACCGGTAAGCAGGCACATGCATCGATGCCCGATTTGGCGATTAATGCCTTTAGCATCGGTATGCGCTTGGCCATCGAGGTAGAAGATATTTTAAAGGCTCGTTATAGCGATTATAATGCCTTATACAATCCGCCTTATTCTACTTTTGAGTATACCCAAAAGTTTGCCAATGTGGCCAGTAATAATATTATCCCCGGCAAGGACAGCTTTATTATGAATATGCGGGTATTGCCCGAGCATAATTTGGACGAAATTCTTACATTAATACGCAATATAGCCGGCCGTTATGAGTATGAATATAAGGTTAAGGTTGACTTTGATTTAATCAATAAAACGATAGCGCCGCCGCCTACCGCCCCCGATGCACCGCTGGTACAAAAGCTGGCAGCCACCCTAGCCGAAACCGGCTTAGAAAATATTATTTTGGGCGGTATAGGTGGTGGTACTTGCGCTGAATTTTTGCGGCGTGCCGGTTTAAACGCGGTTGTATGGTCGAGCTTAGATGGCTTGGCTCATCAGCCTAATGAATATGTTATTGTAGATAATTTGATTAAGGATACAAATGTATTTTTGAAATTGATTGAAAAGTATTAGCTATTTGCTTGATTCTTGGGATTATCCCGGCTATTAGGGCTTGCTTTTAATAAAGCAATAATCGGCCGAATTTACTATCAACGAAGGAGGCATATTAATGGAAAATAATTTTCATAACCCATCGCCGTCCCAACCCTTAAATCAGCCCCCTAATGGCTCGCAATCCTCCCC
>CAYJBP010000059.1:0-14165 GCA_964368605.1 uncultured Peptococcaceae bacterium
CTTTTGGCAAAGCCAAAACAACCCACATGCACCTTTTGGCAAAGCCAAAACAACCTACATGCGCCTTTTGGCAAAGCCAACAGCCAAGAATTTTTATAAAAAAAAGCTATCGCAAACAGAAAAATATTTGCGATAGCCTTTTTATCTTTACCTTCCGCAAACTACTTTTGCCCTCCCAATAACCACAAGGTTTGCCTTCTTAAACCTTAGGCTTTGCTAATAGCTTGTTTTGCGTAGAGCACTTCATTTTTATTTGCTACGCAAATAAAAATAGCAGCTTTCTTTCAATTTTATCAATTCGATCATCCATTTCCCATTTTTTAGTTTCTTGCTTCTCCCCTGCATTAGCCTGCTTTTATATAATTGAAAGATTTTAAGGTCAAAAGATTAAGTTCAAAAGATTAAGACCTTTGCTTTTTGTAAAAAGCAAAAGCAAAAACTTTTAGAATATACGGGTATTGTCATATTTGCTTATCCTCGCAACATCTCTAAAAAAGCAGCCAGGGCATCATTGCTACTATTACCCAATTGCAAACTGGTATTGATAGCCTTAGGATTACTGCTAGAGCTACTGGTTTGCTTTTGCATTAATTGGTAAATATCCAGCAAATATTGCCAAGCCTCATCCCTTTGGCTTTGATTTTGCTTAGCCGCAAATTGATTTTCCTGGATGGCACTATCAAGCAACATTTGAGCTTGATCACGGCTCTCATTTTGGATTTTTAAGGCCAAATCGGAAACCGCCGATAACAAATCCTGATCCACCGCTTGCTGAGCATCCATGGCTAAGGCCTGGCCATAAAGGCTATTATAAAGCCCGGCTCGATCTAAATTCTGGGCCATATCCACGGCTGTTTGCTCATATAGGCTTTGATACTGAGGTGTTAAAGCATCCTTAGATTGGCTCATCGCCTCCTCATAGCTGATGATATCCTGCACATAACTTTGGGGATTTACCTCACGATAGCTGGAGCTACCGGAAGTAATCTGCTTTAAGGTATCATTCAATTCGCGCAATAAATCATCATTATTACTAATAGGCTGCTTTTTGGTATCCAATTCTTTAGTAATTTGATATCTGTCTGTTGTTGATTCCGAACTGGATTCATTTTTAGGCGTAATAACTCTTTTGCCGTCTACCATTCTAACCACATAATTAACCATAGTTTTACCTCCTACTTTTCATTGATTTGCTTGAATAGTTGATGACCAAAAACGGCCATGGCTGCGGCTAATACCCCTTGGACAAAGCCATTTACAGTAAATCCTAAAATAGCCAAGCCGCCGCCTGCGCCGGCTATCAGCAAAAGCCAGGGGATAAGCCAATCGGCAATTTTGGGGGTTGCCTTTAAAAGCTTGCCAATAAAAAGTAAAACCGGCACCAAAATTAATACTTGTTCGATTAAGAATTCCTTGATTAAATCAGCCATATTAACCTCCTCAATTTTGGCAATTAGCTACTATTCATAACGATGAATACAGCCTTTAATCTGCTGTTCTACTTTAATCATTCTTTCCACCAGATTATTATGCTTAGCTACTTTTAATTCCAGTTGCTCCAGGCGATGAACCACCAGTTTATTGCTGGCTAAAATACCAAAAACCGAACCCAAAATCGTGCCCAAAAAGGCAATAACTGCTACAATAACAGTGCTGTCAATTGTAGTATCCATAAGTGCCTCCTACTCATACTGCAAATAAATGCTACCCGATGGCAAGGGGCTAAAATTAGGGGTCATATCTACTGTGCCGGCATAAATACGCCTGGCCTCGGGACTTGCGATATCCTCACTAATCCTTGGTAATAATTGGTCGCTAAAGGTTTTATTGCCGGCTATAGTTTGGCTGCCTGTGCTTATAATACCTGCTACCGAAGCAGTTGCCAGCGGCAAATTATCACTACTGATTTTGGCGCTGCTATTTAAGGCAGCCACCCCATTAGCCTGCCCTTTAGAACTTAAAGGCACAGAATCCGCCTTGGCTGCCGCCAAAGTATCCGCAGCCATTTGCTCGGCCTCAACGATGCTAATAAAGTCACCACCGGCAATACTGCGTGCCTGCTCGGCATAGTATTTGGCATTATCACTGGCCTCGCCGTCACGGCTGCCGCTATCGCCGGTGGCATAGCTACGTGCTAAAAGAGCATTGGCATCGCTGGTAATAGCGGCAGCTTGGGCGCTATCACGGGCAGTTCGCCCGTCACTTAAATCGGTGGCAATATCAGTAACTGCCTGCTCAATATAATTGATATCATTAGCCACATTTTGCTCGATTTGGCTCAAAGAGGCGGCCGAAGCAGCAGCAGCCTGCATCGCCGACTCGGCTTGCTCGGTATAGCCGCTTAGCTCACTGATAACTTCGGCTTTTAAATTGGCTAAACCAACACTTTGCGCCCTTAATTCGGCAGTTACCGTTTTGGTCGAATTACCTTGGCTATTAAAGCTAATTTGAGCGCTATTATCAAAGTTATAGATATTTAGCAAGCTGGTGATATCGGTTTGGCTAGTCGTGCCATCGATATTGGTAATTTGCAAATAAACATTTTCGCCATTTTCCAGTAAAGCAAAATTGGCGGGAATTTTTTCCAAGGCCGTATCAAAGCTTTGAGCGCTGCCATCTTTTTTGCTAATCTGCCAAACCCCATTATCAAGGTCTACTGTTATATTGGCTACTAAATCCTTAATTTCCTGATTAAGCAGGCTTTCTATTTCGCTTTTGGTATAACGATTAGCCAATTTTGTACTGATATCGGCTAAAAGCATGGCTACCGTCTGGCCGTTTAAGCCCTCAATTTCGGCATTAATACTACTAGCGCCTTGATTAGCCCAGTTAATAATACTTTCAAAATTAGCCATTAGTTTAGGGGCCGAAGAGCGCTGGCCATCTTGCAAATTATAAGGCAAATTAATTTGGCTCATCTTAATCCTCCTTCCTTAACTATAAATATCCACTTTTTGAATACGCTCGCGGCTGCCACGAGGGCGCTTATTTTTATATAGGCAGGCCAGGCCATAAATCAAAAGCGGCTCACCTACCAACAAACCGGTAACTTCATCTAATTTTAAATAGTCGTTGATAAAAATAATCTGCAAGCGTTTGGCCTTTTTACCCAGGCTAAATTCTTTAACAATAGTATCCTGCCAGCCCCAATTATTAGAGCCTAACTCATTTTTGTCATAAACCAGGCTTTCGTCAAAGCTAATCGAAAAACTTTGTTCATTATAGTCGGCTTTAGCAATTACAATTAGGTTTGTGCTGGCATCTTGATACTGCCTGGCCGCAATTTGCACTCTTTTAATCGCCGCATCAACCACCATATAGCCACTAATATCAAAGCCCTTGGTGGCAGCACGCATAATAATTGACTTGGGCTGGCCATCAGTTAGGTTAATATAATTATAGCTATCATCATCATATTTAAGGATATAGCCATTGGCGCAGCCTAAGAATAAGGCTTTTTCCTGCAAGGCGGTAGAGAAGCAATTATATTCTTGATTATAAGGCCCAAAAAAGGCTTTTTGATCAAGATAATAGCGATATTCCACCTGCTGCTGCTCCTTATGCAAGCTTAGATAGTAAACCCCATTCCACACGCAGGCCTGGGCAAAATCGGCCTTAAAATTGATTAAAGTTTCCGATAGCAGGCCATTGCTGATATTATCGGCGGCGATAGAAATACTCATATTGGGGATACGCAGGCTATAAAGGCCATCTACCCCTAAATAAAAAACGGCATTATCTACTTTTTGAACAGTTTTGGGATAAGAGGTACCGCTATTTACATTAAGCTCGATTAAGGAAATATCACTACCGCCGGCAAAATCCCAACCACTTAAATAATGGACGGTACGTTCCTTAAAAATCAAAAGGCCTTCCTGAAAAGCATGTAAAGCGGTGATATAGTCGGCATCTTTGGTATTAATATTGATAATATTGGTGGCGGATAAGCTATTGGGGCTACCGATATCACTAAAAATCAATTCCGAGCTGCCGGCCGCCGCATAAAACCAACGGCTACCCCTTTGCGCTACCAGGGTTGATTTGCTAACTTTTTGCCAGACTTCTTGGTCAACAGCAGTGGGATTAGTTTTGCTTAAATTGATAACGGTGATATTTTCGCCATCATAGCTCCGCATATTTTGGCCATCCAGCCACCATAGTTTATAGCCATGAATAAACCAATCCTTAATTAAGCCCAAATTTGCTGATATTAGCTGCCAATTTTGACTACCTTGCAAGCAATAGAGGCTATCATCGCTAAAAGCCAATGTTTGCTTGGTCAAATCCGCAGGTTTAAATTCCAGTAAAGCCCTAATCATGGTTCCGGCCGGCAAGCGCGGTAAAGCAATAGCCGTGCCACGAGCTTTAGCCAAACCCACCCCTTCGCCGGGCACGGTATTTTGGGCTTCGGCCAACTGATTATCTTGCATTTGATCATTGGCAACCTCGGCTAAGCCGCCGGAAAAATCTCGGTATTGCCTTAAAATTTTAGCCAAATTAAGCCCCCCTATTCAATTTGCCAATTTTGCGGCTCGCTGTCGCTTAAAGAAAGCATGGCTCGCCTTAAATTTTTACCCTGCAAATAATAGGCCATCCACTTATTGCCATGCATACTTTCCTCATTATCGCCTTCACTTTCCCGATCCCAATAACGGGCTGCGGCAAATAAAGGCAATAAATCATGCAGCAAAATTGGCAAATCGCAAACTTGGTCGCCCTCATCGCCATTAAATGGGCTTGGTAATTGCGGCAAGCGGCAATCTAAGGCTAAGTCCAGGGCTGCTTCATTAAACCAAATGGCTAAATCGGCATTATCCACCTCATTATTGCTTAAGGTATGGGTTTCGAAGCTCTTTTTTAATTCAGTAAAAGTTTTAGCTGCTATTTCGCTCATTATTATCACCTACTTTTGGCTTTTTAGGCCGGATTTAGCAGGCTTGGCGGCCTTTTTAGGCACTGGCTCTTCGGTGGCTGCAATTTGCTTTAAAACCAGTTTGGCCTGCTCTTTGGCATCAATTTGCAATTGCTTAATAGTGGGGACGGCAAAAAACAAATTATTAAAATCGGAATGACTTTTCAAAAGCGCAATTTCCTGCCGATTAGCCGTTTGATAGCCATCGATATTATCAATAAAAATAATTTTATCCTCGGCCAAGCCAATGCTATAATTGGCGGCACGAGCTATAAATCGCTGCATAAGCACCTCCTACCGAATAAAGCTGCTGTTGATAAAAGTTTAAATAGACGCTGTTTTAAATTATATCAACACTACCTAGGCCTTTGCCCCAAAGTAATAAGTATACTTTGGGGCAATAGCTGCTTTATTCTGCAACTTATTTAAACTTTAATAAGCACCGGTGATTAAAACATGGGCTTTAGGGCACTTAAATTCCAAGGAGCATTCGGTTAAGTATTCATCGATAATACCATCAGTATCAGGCGGTTGAATATTTACATTTAGCTTGGTATCGCGGCCATCTAAATGGCAATAGCGCACATAGTCCAAATCAATAACCATGCCATAATTGCTATAAGTAGGGCCGGCAAGCAAACGATCATAAGTAACTCTTAGGCTACCATAGCTGGTAATTAGCTCACGCACATTAAGGCCATAAACTTTATCTTTACCAACTTGGGTTACTAAATTATCGGCAGCCCAGCTATTGATAGCCGCATATAATTTGGGGCCGGCAATAAGCAATTTTTTATTGCTGCCATGTAAAAAAGCCTGATAAGCAACACGCTCATCAAAATTCTTATAGGTTAAGGTTGCCGAACTTTGATTAAAGGCCACAACATTCCCTTCGCTGATAAAAGATATCATACCACCCATGGTACGGCGCACGGTAGAACCGCTGGTATCTTCTTTACGCTGGCCAAAATACATGGCCATGGCAATATCACGCTTATGTTCTTGCAAGGCCTTACGACGCTGATAATTACGATCCTTGCCGCCATATAAACGGCTGGCCGCTTCGGTATTAGATAAAGCAACCGGTGTACGGAAAATCTGGCTATAATTATATTTAGCCGTTTCCAGGGTACTTTTGGCACCTCGATCCGAGCTATTTTCGGGCATGGCCGATCCTAAATTAAGGATTTGTGCGCCACTGGCAATCGAGCTGGCTGCATCGCCGGAGCCATAGCCACGGATAACGGTTAAATCATTGCCATTTACGCCGGTAATCAAAACATTTTCGCCCACGCTGGGGATATTCAGTAAATCGCCGGCTCTAAAAATCGAGCCATCATTTACCTTGATAGTGGTATTGGCAGCGCTAGAAATAGCTGCACTTAAAGTGCCGCTATTGGCCAAAAGCTCGTCCTCTAGCCATTCGGCCTTAGGGCTATGCAGCACCCTTACGCTGCCTTGCAGCTTTTTCAACACGGTGATAAAAGGGCCAATTTGCGGATCTTGCAATGCAATTTGGTCGGCCATATCCACCACACAACGTTTGGTATTGATATTAGTTGTTGTTCTTACGCCATCAATAATTGCCATAATAATTCCTCCTTATAAATAGTTTATTGCCAATCATTTTTAACAACTTGGGCAATATCGGCAGCAATTTGCTCTTCGGCCGATAATTGCAATGCTGCGCCACGGCCATGGCCGGCATTTGCGGCTAAGCCCAGCTTATTTACGCTGGCAGCGCTTAGCCCCTCGGCACGGCCGGCGGCTACGGCGGCATCAAGAGCTGCCTGTTTAATGGCAGGCGGCGAACCATAGCGCGCCTGCGATGCCAACTGCATCATCCTAGAGGGGCTTTTGCGCCATAATCCGGGATCGCCAAATTCATGGGCAATCTCTACCATTTGGCGCAAAAGCAATTTACGCTCGGCCATCGATGCCAATTCAGGCCAAGCCTGTTGATGCTGATTAAAGGCCTTCTCCAACTCATTATCCAAACGCTTTTCGGTCATTTCTTGTAAAATTGGCCTAAGCAATTGGCCGGCCGCATTTACACGCTTGGCATCATCGGCTGCCTTGGCGGCTTGTCTTAGCAAATCAGTCAAGCCCTGCCGATCAAGCGTCGTTTCCTGCTCAGATACATTATCGGTAGCATTATCCGTATTATCGGCAGTTTCGGCAGCTTCGGCAGTTTCGGTTGATTCGGCTACGGCATTATCTTGCGGATCCGGCCATTCGCTGTCTTGGGTATCGGCTAAAACTTCTTGCTCGGCACCCAAGGCTTGGGCAAATTCGGTTTCTTCGCCAATTTCGCTTAATAGCCCTGCCTGTTCCAGGCTTTGATTATCCAAAGCCAAATTGTCTTGCCAATCATCGTACATAGTCTAACCTCCTTTAAATTATTTATTGCTGCTCGGACGATTCCAAGCAAACAAGAATTTCCTCATAAGCGGCCAATTCAGCCTGTAAGCGCAGCACTTCTTCCCAATCCTGGGCAAAGCGTAAACGGCGAGAATAGCCTACAACTTTTTCCAATAAAAAAGCCCTAAACCAGCAAAACCAGTCGCCGTCTTTAATCTCGGCCAATTGGCGGTTGGCACGTGCTTTTAAGTCATCCATTTGTAGATCCTCCTTAAAAAAGATTGCCAAAACGGTAATTTTAATTTATAATGAGTAGAAGATTAAAAAAGTAGAGGTTATTATGAAAAATAAAATTATCATCTTGCTATTATTAGCAATTAGTTTTAGCATATTAAGTGCCTGCCAAGATCAAGCTACCGACCAGCCGCCAAGCACAACCGAGCAAGTATTAGCCGATACCGAAGAGCCATCAAGCTCAACAGATAGCATTGCCGAACAAGCAAGCCCCGAGCAAGAAGGCAGCCAAGCGGCTCAAGAATGGCAATTATATAATGATGATTTGCTATTGGCTTTAGACGAAGCCATGGCTAATACCGATGATATCGGGGCTCCTTATCATGTTTTGCAATTATTATTGATGTACAAGGGTTTAATCCCCGATGCTTTAATTGCTCAATTTTTGGATTATCATCAAGAATTATGCGCCACAATTTACTGCAATCAGCAATGGGCAGCAATTTTAGAGCAGGAAAATAGCCTTAATGCCAATGATTGGCAGCAATTGGTGGCCGATTTTGAGGCTAATTGCCCCCATGCGCCGCAAGATAGCAGCCTAAGCCAGGAATTTGCCAATTTTAGCGATGAAGATTTAGCCAATAATTTTTTCCTTATCGTGGCCGATGGTGATATCGACAAGCCGGTTACTGATTTGGCAGCCATAGTAGAAATTTTAGGTTCGGCAATAAATTATGGGATGAGTGAGTATGTCGATTTAAAAATCGATTATCCAAGCCATAGTCTAATTCTCGATCAAAAGGTTAGCAGCTGGGACGATTTAATTACTACCCTAACTGTTTATTATGATTTCATTCAAATTTGGCCGGAACATATTATGCTCGACAGTCTTAAGGCCGAGTTTAATTATTTATATAATATTTATATTGGCTATATCAATTTGGATAATAGCCCCACCATAGACGGCGAATTATTAAGCACAAATGCAAGTCAAAGCTATGCCGATTTTATAACCGGCGATAGCAGCTCGATGCTGATTACCGATATCACCGAATTAAACAAGGCCTGGCAAAATGCCGAAAATATACTTACCCCCCAGGTACATGAGCTAATAGAAAGTTTAGCTAACCCTTTTAGTATTTAGGTTTCCCGCTTAACTGCAACAACTCACTAATAATCATATTCAATTGCTGATTATGATCAGGCAAAGCCGCCTTAGTTGTATTTGAATTGGCTGAATCAGGCAATAAATTTTGATAATTAGTAATTAAATCTTGTCCTAAATCTATTTGGGGCAAGATTTTTTCTGCGCCCTTGATTTCCAAAGCCTCGAGTAAAAGCTCCATAAAGTTAATCCTGGCTCTTTCATCTTGGGCATAAAGACTATCTTTGGCTAAAAGCGCATAAGCTTGTAAAAGGCGTTCCCTTTGCAATTCCCGGTTAGCCATACCATCGATGGCGCTGCCGCAATAAACAATATCATAGCTGCCGCTTAAAATCAGCGGATTAATATTTAATAATTGGCCGCCCTGCTTATCGCCCACAACCCTAATCATTCTTTCAGCTGTTAAAAATTGTTGATTTAAAGCTACACATTTATGGGCAATGGGCAGTAAAATCCCCTCCTCTACCGCTAGGCTTATATCATGAAAGCGTAAAGAGGCATTACTATCTTTGGTTCTGGTAGAGGTGGCTGTTTCCTTAGAGTTTGTTAAGCCCATCACAATATCATGGCAACCGGTTACATCACGCATATCTTGCTTAATCGATTCTTCGCTGGCAAAGGCAGCAGCAGGTAATTGTTGCACATTAATTTCGGATATATCGTTCATATCGGCAATTTGAATAATCCCATTTTGGCGCCATTTCAAATCATTTTGGGTAATACCACTGCCACGGCGCACCTTCCACATGCGGCGCAAAGTCATGGAATTATAGTCGATTCTTTGATTACGATTGGTATTCAATTCATCTTGCAGCTGCTGGCACATTTCGGGTACACCTATGCCATAAAACTCACCATTTAGGTTTTGATAGCAGCATTTATCATAAGGTTTTAGGCCATGCCAAAAGGGATTAGGCTCGTCTAAAGCCACAATTTTACGATTAATAATTACCGCATGCCGATCATCCTGCCAATAATGATGCACCAGATACAAAGCACCCTGACCATATTCATTTTCTTGTTCATAGTTGGCCAAATTATGTTTTTTACGGCTGGCTGTTTCCGGGTCGGCAATCGGTTCAAGCTTACTAAAATCGATTTGATAATTATTTTCGGCTACTAATTTTTCCAATTGAGCACGGGTTTGATACTCGGTATGGCCACAATAACGGGCATCGCCGATATTGGCGGCAATAGGATCGACAAAAAAGTCGAATAGGTCGATATTTTTGATAAAAGGATCATCATAAACCACTTCATCGCTTTCGATAATTTGGCGCTTGGCGATGGAATAGGGCTTACCATTTTGCTCATCATAGATTAAGCCTTGCTCATCTTGCAGGTTTTGTTCTTGATAAAAAGGCCGCTTTATTTTACGCTTTTGCAATTGCCAACCGGTATAACAAATAGCCGTACCATAAACGATTAAAGATTGCAAAATATCATTACCAACTACCCTTTTCAAACCAATTCTTTCATTAAGTTGCCAATCGAGCAAGCTTTGTAAAAGCTCGGCTTGTTCACTATCATTACCCTCTAGGGGCAAAACAGATATAAAAGGGCGATTA
Source organism: uncultured Peptococcaceae bacterium (assembly GCA_964368605.1). GTDB lineage: Bacteria > Bacillota > Dehalobacteriia > UBA4068 > UBA4068 > CAYJBP01. The sequence goes on from CAYJBP010000059.1 coordinate 10,241, forward strand.
CTAAATAAACTATCCCTTAAACGGGCTTGAATAACTGAGCATTGCATAAATGTATAAGGCGTATAAATATTACTACCATCTCTAATTTCTTGTGCCTTAAAGCGAAATATTTGATAATATTTTTGCCAATTATCCTCAAAATTTATCCTCCGTTTTTCTTCGGCTGCTTCAATTCTGGCCATAATTTCTCTAAAGCTATGATTATTTTTTCCCTTCATCCAAAACCCTCCTTTAACATACTAAAGCTTTGCAATCAAAAGCAATTATTCAAAGCCGATAGTAGAATAATAGCAAATTAAAGAAGGCAAATTCTGCCTTCTGGTTATAAAATAGCAAATACAATAAGAAAAAATAGTTAAAATAAAAAAAATTTACAATATTGTCTAAATATTTTAACAAAAAGTATTGACTTTTATATAAATTCAATTTATAGTATATATAGGGCATAAATCATAGTTCGAAAAAGGCTATGTTTTAGATAATTTAAAAATATAAAAAAGGAGTGTATTATTAATGGAAAAGAATATTTATTTGGCGGATAACAAAAATGAGCAGGTGCAGCTAAACAGCGAATTTAAAGCGGATCATTTTAATGCCCACACCTCCTTAGACGAAAAGTATGATCAAGAGCATGGTGCCTGGCAGGAAATTTCGATGGAATGGCCGGAATAGTCATTATAAAGCAACAAAAAAGATGGGGGCTGTCGCAAAAGCGACAGTCCCCATCTTTTTTTTCTTTTTATGATAAAGATTTGCTTTCTTAGTAAAATGGATATCATACGACCCAAGTTGAATACCCTAAAATAATCTGAATTCTAATTATATTAACATGGCTAGCATAAAAGGCCTCAAACCAAAACGGTTTTGCGCTCAAACTCAGCGGTAGCTAGCGGCCTTGCCGGCACAACACATAGCGCTGCTACGAAAAGCACCGTCAAGTCCACTATCTATCCCCTGATTTTGGAGCTAAACATAAATCAGGCCAATGGATTTCCTCGCCTAGAGCACTTTATTTTTATTTGCTTTGCAAATAAAAATAGCAGCTTTCTTTCAATTTTATCAATTCTATCTTCTATTACCGTTATATTAGTTTTTTGCTTCTTTACTGCATTTGCCTCTTAATTATATAATTGAAAGAATTTAAGTTCAAAAGATTAAGACCTTTGCTTTTTGTAAAAAGCAAAAACTTTTTACTTTTTTCAGTTTTCTTGCAATTTTAGAATACTTTTTTGCAGGCAAAATATTCCTGAACCTGGTCCAAAGCCTCGCCAAAACGCTGAAAATGCACAATCTCCCTTTCGCGCAAATAACGAAGTGCATCAATTACCCCTGGATCATCGGCAATATCGATCAAATGATTATAAGTGGCACGGGCTTTTTGCTCGGCAGCCATATCCTCTACCAGGTCGGCGATGGGGTCATCTTTGCATTGCAAATAGCTAACGGTAAAAGGGCTACCATTACAATCGCAGTAAAAAAGCCCCTTGCCATGATCTACAAAATGCCCTTGATAAACACTATCTTTAATCTGCTCTAAATCGGCATCTTTGGTCAATTTATAAACCAAGGTAGCAATAATTTCCAAATGGGCTAATTCTTCGGTACCAATATCAGTAAGCAGGCCTTTGGTATTATTGGTAGGCATGGTATAACGTTGATTTAAATAACGTAAGGCCGCGCCCAATTCGCCATCTGGGCCACCATATTGGGTAAGTAGCATTTGGGCAAGTGCGGGATTTGTGCTATAAACCTTAACCGGATACTGCAACTTTTTTTGATAAGACCACATAAATTATCCTCCTTAATTAGCCTATAAATCCCAGGGAAAATCGTCCAAAGCCCAAAGCCATTTATCATTTGTGCTGCTTAAGCTATCTAAGCTTAAAGGGCCATAAAGATCTTCATATTCGGCCTTGGCTTTTTGATAATCGGCACAAGCCAAATTATAGCGTTCGATGGCAAAACTGTCATTAGCATGCGTATCAAGGTATTCACTTAAATCGATAATAGTCATATCGATAGCTTGCAAACCTTTAAGCTTTTCAAATTTAGGATTATTGTGATTAATTGCCATTAGGCATCCTCCTTTTAGCTATGATTGGGGAGCATCTTCTTTAGGGCCATACTTGCCCTTAGCTATATACAAATCAGGAAAAATAGTCCCGGTTAAAAGGCCGGAATCATAGTCATAATAGCGGTTAACCTGCTGAATAGGGATAAAAGCATAACCGGCTTTAGGGCAGTTAGAATCACAAGGCATTTTGATATCATTACAGTTTTCCATAAAGCACCTCCTAAAAACATATCTGTGATAGATTATGAAATTAGCCAAACTATGGTGCATGTAAGCATAAAAAAAGCTGCCGCAAATTTTTCATTGCGACAGCCAATAAAACATATTCAATTTACATTTCTTTAATAAATAACTGCGCCCAAGCATATCCCAAATAATAATCGCTATTGGTGGGCGTATAGCCAATACCCATCAAGGCAAAGTCGCCCAGAATATTATTACGATGCCCTTCGCTATCCATCCAAGCCTGCACAACCTGGGCAGGAGTAAGCTGCCCAATAGCTATATTCTCGCCGGCACGACGATAAGTAAGACCAAATTCTGCCAAAACAGTAAAGGTGGAGCTACCGTCGGGGCGGGTATGGCTAAACAGCTCGGTGGCCTCTTTAGCCCTAACAGCGGCGGCTGCCGATAAAGTATTATCCAAAACCAAAGGATCTAAACCCTGTTCGGCACGCTCAATATTTACCAAGCGTAAAATTTCCAAAGTAAAAGCATCCTGGCTAACTTCAACAGTAGGAGCCTTAGTCGGTGCAGGAGCAGGAGCAGGAGCAGGAGCAGGTTCGGGTGCTGTAACCGGTGCCGATGCGGTGGGGGTTGGATTCTCGATAATCACACCTGGCTTGGGATTAATATCTGCCGCTAAATCTGCCTTTTGGCTGGGAAAATTGTTTAAAAGTTCCAGCAATATGTAAATCTTAGATTTATAGGCAAGCATCAAACCATTATCATCATTTAAGCAATTATTATCCAGTTGATTAATTGCAATAAAACCCGTTTGCGCATCATCCTCAATACGATTAGGCGCTAATTCTTGACCAAAAGCCAAAGAACTAAAAGTAAGGCTAAAAACTAAAATCAGCAAAAAGAGTATTTTTCTGACCGCTTTCATATATATCCTCCTTCTTAGGGATGCTCGTTTTTGCAGGCATATTATGGCTAGTAATTAGCCTATAAAAACTAGCAATCTAATAATAACATAATAAGTTTGATTTGGCAAACCCAATTTTAGGAAAATCATAAAAAATTAAGATTTTTTAAGTATATTTTTATGATATATACTAGTATACGTAAGTTAATACTAATAATCAGGGTAATAGCAAATTAATTATTATGCATAAATTTTGGATATAAGCTAGCGGATATTTATAAAAAAGCTATACTGATTGCTTAGCCTCGCCGATATAATCAGAACCCAGCCCAGCTTTGGTATTTTTTGATTTATTTTGTAGGGAATGGTCTTGACCATTCCGCTGTTTTGGTTATTGTTACCTATTGTTGGCTTGACTATTTTAGTTTTTTGTTGCCTATTGCTAGCTGGATTGTGGGTTATTAATGTTTTTTGGCGGATAGTTCTATTGGTTTCTCTTTCTTGGCTGGGTAGGCTTTCTTGTCCCTTCCTCCGTTTGTTTATGTAGTTACTTTTATCGTAGAGGGGGGATTGTTACTTTTTGGTCGCAAAAAGTAACCAAAAACAACCGCTAATTGCAAAGCGCCTGAGCTAGAGCCAAAATCTTCGATTTTGCGCTATAGCTACGTGCATAGCTGCGGCTTTGCGAAGCAAAGGCCAGCTAGGCTGGGCACGCCTGTAGTGTGGACTCGTCTGCGCTAAGTCCGTATAACTCGTCGCTT
>CAYJBP010000060.1:0-14152 GCA_964368605.1 uncultured Peptococcaceae bacterium
CGCCGGAAATTCTCGGCCAAAGTACGGCCAAGAATTTTTTATGGCACAATTATATCATAAACATAAACCCCATACTTATTAAGTATGCTTTTATCTCTGCTATAAAAATTTTGGAGGGATGATTATGAAATTAAAAGCAATTATACTACCTTTAATAGCCTGCGCCTTATTATTTACCGCTTGCGGCAAGGATGCCCCTGCTTCAAGTGGTGCTGTTGATGATTTAACCACCCAGCTTAATAATGCCGCCAGTAGCCAAATTAGCGCCCAAGAACAGGCCGCCGCCGAAGCCGAAGCGGCAGCGGAAGCCGAGGCCGAAGCCCAAGCGGCAGCCGCGCAAATAGCCATGGAGCAAAGCCTGGCTGCCGGCCAAAAATATGTTGGTAGCTGGCTAATTAACCGTTTTGACGAGGCTGGTAGCGAATCGCTGATAATTAACCCAGAATATCGTATCGAATTAGAAATTTTAGCCGATGGCACGGCTATTCATAAAGCCACTGATGATCAATATACCACTCTTGTTGGCGAGCATACCGGCACTTGGGTGGCCGATGCCGAGCACGGAACCATGGCCATTGATTTTGGCAATGATATCAGATATTCGATGCGGATATTTGATGATAAGCCCCATAAAGCTCATTATGGCCAAATTAATGGCGTTAACTATTTAACAGGCGTGCGCTTAGATGCCGAGCGAGCACCGTCATTCAGCAATAGGGAGCTTTTTGATGCCCTTAAAGGCTATTGGCTAACCCCCATAGTAGTGGAAAGCGAAAATTCTGCATATGGTACATATAGCGAATATGCTTATTATCATTTTTACGAGCATAATGGCATTTTATTGATGGAGCCGGCGCATTGGAATGGCAAATATTTTTCCAGCTATTATCCTTATGAGGCTGTGGAGCATGGCTTTTTAAGCGAAGGCAATTATTTTCCGCCCTTATTGGGCGGCATCGAAGATTATGATATGCCCAATATGCTGATGATTGGCGAGCAAACAAAATTAGGCGAAAATAGCTGGAAGATGGAAGCTTATGGCCTAAATGGCGAAGCCGGCATAATGGATATAGTAATGGAGCCGGGCAGCAGCACGATAATGATTGATGGCTATGAATTTAGATATGGTGGCCCTACCGGCCGCGATGCCCTTTTTATGGCCAATCAAATGGCCGCCTATGCCGAGGGTATAGAAAATGGCTATGGCTACGATTATAATGAGCATTTTGCCGGCCAGACTTTAGACAATTTTTATTATTATTATTATGATTACTACGATTACTACAATTACTATGACTATTACGACTACTATGGTTACTATGGTTACTACGGTTACTACGGTTACTATGATTACTATGGCTACTATGATTACTATGATTATTATGACGGCGATTTAGATTTGGCCTATCATAATGTATAAAGTATTATAATAATATGTCCGAGGTGATGATTATGAAAAAACTACTTAGTTTAATCTTTATTTTTAGCCTAAGCCTGGTTCTTTATGGTTGTGGCGAGGATGAGCCTGCTACCACAAGCGAAAGCACTTTAGATCTGCTTACTAATCAGATTAGCCAAAATGCGCAAACCAATCAAGAAAGTCAAGAAAATCAGAATAATCAGGGGCAGGCCAATTTGGGCAATCAAAATAATACCGATCATGGCCAAAATGGTCAAGGTCAAGGCCAAGGTCAAGGCCTAAGCCTGGCCGAGCAGGCGGCTAATGCTACAAATAGTCAGCCGCAAAATGCCATCCCCGCCCCCGATTTAACCTTTGGCTATTATGATCAAAATGGGGATTATGTTTATTATACCCATGGCTATCTTGATCAAGATGGCCAGTATCAAAATTTCCCTAATGGTTATTTTGACGAAAATGGGCGCTACCATTTTGTTAGCTCTTATGATGATTATTATTACTATGACTATTATGGTTATTATGGTTATTATGGCTATTATGGCTATTATGCTTTTAGCCCCTATGCTTACGGCCATTATGATTATTATGGCGATTATATTGATGAGCCCAATCCTTATTCATACGGCTTTTATGATAGTTATGGCTATTATATTTACTATCCGCCCAGTTATCTTTTTTCCTATAATCCTTATTATTATGGTTATTATGATCTATATGGCAACTATTATGAAGGATATAATCCCTATCATCTGGGCTTTTTTGATGCCGATGGTTATTATAATTTTTATAATGCTAATTTTAGCTATTATTATGATTACTACTATGGCTATTATGATGACTATTATTATGGCTACGATGAATATTATTAGGATTTTAGCAGTAAGTGATAATTTAAAAAGGGTCTGTCGCAATTGCGACAGACCCTTTTTTGCATCAATATAGTTGTTGTTTTCTTACTTAGTTTTTTAGGTTTGCTTAAACCCTTTTTAAGACCTTGGGGCTTAGCCCCCTGAGCTAGTGCCAAAATCTTTGATTTTGAGTACTAGCTACGTGCATTAGCTGTGGGTTAGCTTTAGCTAAACCCAGCTAGGCCAATACCCATGCAATTTTTTGCCTAAAAATTGATTAAAACTTTAAAAATATAAACGCTACCTTAAAAGTAAAAACCTTTAGTTTTTAATTTGGCTTAATCGGTATTTTATGGTAAATGATTGATTATTAAAATCATATTTATACTCGCCACTTAAGATACCATTAGCCAAAATTGTTATAAATTCCCTGCTATCATTATCTTTTAAAACAGCATCCCCGTATAGCCAAGCCAAACCGTCATCTATTGGCCAAAAACTATTATCATCCAAAGCAATGCTAAAAGACATAAAAGCTATCGCATCATTATCATCAAATGGGGCATCCAGATATAATTCAAAATAACTGCCATCTTTATCACTGTCTATATAGCCCCATGCTTCGTATTCACCGGTAATATTATGCTCGCCAAGATAATCGCTTATTGTCAATAAGCCATACCAATTTGATGGCTGCGTTAAATGCTCGGCTATTATTGTTTGCTCGCTAGCAAAGCCGGATGCTATGAAAACACTATCACTTGCCGGCTCTTGCCGGGCAAGTGCCGCATTATCCGTTTTAGCATCTAAGTCGGGGGCAATAGCCCCTTCCTTTAAAAAGATAATATCCAAGCCCATGCCTAAGGTATCAATCAAGGTTATTATATCGCCTTCCCAACTGCCATTAAAACTGTCCGAGCCTTGGCTTAAAATAAATTGCCCATTCTTATGCTGCCAATCGGCATGATAATCCTCACCATCCATAGTTAAAACACAGCTGCCATTATCGCTTAAAGACAAGCTAATCCCATCTGCTGATATTTCGCTTGGCTCCATCGTTTCCCCCAACATCTTAACCTGAGTAGCCTGATAAACATCGCAGTTTTCGTCCGCCGAGCTGCAAGCGCCTAGGCTTATTATTAACAAAATAGTAGTTACACTAAAATATATAATCGCCAAATTATCCCGCTTCATAAAACCCTCCCCCATATAGCTTATTCCCATTATAGCATAATTTTTTTAAATATACCTCGTACACTTGTATAGTTTTTTAACTTTATTAATCACTTGCTTTTAGTAAATTAGCCATAGCTCCAAAGGCCCGTTAATCAACTATTGGTAAGTTTTAAAACAAATTAACTACTAATTGCTAAAAATAATTAATACATATTGACTAATAGCTTGCCAAATGCTAAAATACATACAAAAAAGCAAAGGGGTTTTTTGTATTAAAAAAGATATAATGCTAGACGATATAGATAATCAAATTATTAAAATTCTCCAAAACCATGGCCGTATCAGCCATGAGGAAATTTCTAAAAAACTTAACCTTTCGCGGCCGGCTATTCATCAGCGCATTGCAAAGCTAGAGCAAGAAGGAATAATTCTTGGTTATAGTGCAACTATTAATTGGGGTAAATTAGGCTATAATATTCGGGTTTTGGTTTCTTTAAAAGTAAAAACCGATGATTTCCATCAACTGATGAGCGAGATTAGCCAAATCAAAATGGAAAATGTAGTAATCGAAGAATGCCATCGTGCCACCGGTCAATGGTGCATTATTTTAAAAATACGCACCATAAATACCGATTATATTACCAAATTCCATGATCGCTTATTAAAAGTTAATCAAATTGTTGATACATCTACAATTTTATTGCTTTCTTCATACTAAAAAATTAGTTAAATATAATTAAAAACTTGGAGGAAAAAATGAATAATAGTGTTTTTAAATTAAACGAGTTCCGTAATGAGCAGCCCATTAATTATCAACTAGATCATTGCGCCCGAACCAAATTAGAACAGCAAATATCCTTAATCAAAGAAAATAATCTAGAAATTCCCCTAATTATTGGCGGCCGGGAAATTAAAACCGGCAAAACCACACAATGCATTATCCCCCATCAAAAACAAAAAGCTATCGGCCATTATCATCTGGCCGGCCCCGAAGAGGTGCAAATGGCCATTAATGCGGCCTTAAACGCAAAAAACGAATGGCAAAATATGAGCTATCAGCAAAGAATGTTTATCTTTCTTAAGGCAGCCAAATTGGCGGCTACTACTTGGCGACCAATATTAAATGCCGCCACAGTATTAGGACAAAGCAAAACTTTTGCTCAGGCCGAAATCGATTCGGCTTGCGAGCTAATCGATTTTTTTAATGCCAATTGCAAGTCTTTATCCGATTTATATGCCATGCAGCCTGCTAACTCCAATGACAGCATCAATTTAATCGATTATCGGCCTTTAGATGGCTTTATTTATGCGGTTAGCCCCTTTAATTTTACAGCAATAGCCGCCAATTTAGTTTCGGCCCCGGCCATGGCCGGCAATACCATTGTCTGGAAGCCTGCCTCGACGGCCGTTTATTCATCTTATATGATTTTAAAATTATTGCAAGCAGCCGGCCTGCCGGATGGAGTAATTAACTTTATCCCGGGTAGTGCGGCCATGATTAGCGATATTGTTTTAGATAGCCCCCATTTAGCAGGTATTCACTTTACCGGGTCTACCGAAGTGTTTAGCAGTATGTGGCAAACCGTGGGCAATAATATCCATAAATATCATAGCTATCCCCGTTTGGTGGGCGAAACCGGCGGCAAAAACTTTAGCATGGTTCATCATAGCGCCAATATCGACCAAGTAGTAGCAGCCTTAATTAAAGGATCTTTTGAGTATCAAGGCCAAAAATGCTCGGCTACTTCGCGCGCTTATATTCCCCAAAGCATTTGGCCGCAATTAAAGGCCAAATTATTAAACGAAACCGCCACTATCAAAATTGGCCAAGCCGAGGATAGCACTAATTTTATGTCGGCTGTCATCGATCAAAAGGCTTTTGACAAGATTAAGGAATATATTGATTATGCTGCTAAAAACGCTACTATTTTGGCAGGCGGCAAATGCGATGATCAGATTGGCTTTTTTATTGAGCCAACCATTATCGTCACCGATGACCTTAATTTTAAGACCATGGAAGAGGAGATTTTTGGCCCGGTTTTAACAATTTACATTTATGCCGATCAAGATTGGCTAAAAACAAGCCAAATTTGCGCCACAGCCAGCAAATACGCCTTAACCGGCTCGATTTGGGCAACCGATCGTAATATTATTGATGAATTAACAAGCGTTTTAATGCCGGCAGCCGGTAATTTATATATCAATGATAAAAGCACCGGCGCGGTATTGGGGCAAAATCCCTTTGGTGGCACTAAGGCCTCGGGCACTAATGATAAAGCCGGCACAATAATTAATATGCTAAAATGGATTAGCCCCTGCAGCATCAAAGAAAACTTTATCCCGGCCAATAATTATAAAGATTAAAAGTTTTTTTGATACTTTTTTTCAGAAAAAGCATGGTCTTTTGACCTTAATTTTTTAATTAAACATAAATATGGAGCAAATTAGCTTGCCGTTAATTGATATGATATGTCACTTTAAGAGCTTATGATTAATCTAATTATAAAAAAAGATGCAATCGACTTTTTGTCGATTGCATCTTTTTTTATTTAAAACTAATTTGAGCATTTATGATAAAATTTCGATGCGTCCATTATCGGCATCAATGCGTAAACGATCGCCTGATTTTACTACTTCATAAAAGGCAGGATCTACTTTATCAACCATCGGGATATCCATAATTATGGCACTCGATACCAGCACTGTTTCGGGATGCTGAATAATCATGCCCTTAGGAGCGCTGCCTTGCATATTTAACTGAAAAAGCCCATCGGCTTGTACAACCGAGCTACCTTTGCCACTGGGGAAAATCAAAATTTTGCCGGCCATCGATTTGCCCTCTAAATCATGGGCAGGCTCAATAACTACCCCGGTTTTAGGATCGATTAAATAAAACATAATATCGTCTTTAGATACCAAAGCTTCGGCCTCGGCTACGCCTTCAGAAATTTTATGACAAGAAAAAACCTTAGTTTCCATTTAGTTTACCTCCCCGCTTAATGCAGCTTCTATGCAGCTATCCAAATCCCGGATTACAAAGTCAATGCCTCTTCTTTTGGGATAATAAGCGCATTTGGGCGATTCTGTTACCCCGATTTTGCCGTTTAAATGACGCCAGCAGGGTTGATCCGGGCAGCTATCGGGCACAATATGGCCACCTGCTTGCTCGATTATATCATAAATGCCCATCCGCTTGGCCAATTCATAAACATGGAAAGATGTTAAAATCCACATTTCGACCTTTAACTTTTTGCCTTCGATTTTATCGGCAATATGCTTGGCCTGCTCTAAGGAAAAATGAGGGCAACCAAACATAGCAAAATCAATTTTACGCTGGCCGGGCAGGGATATTTCTTCGAGGATATCGGCTAAATCCTGATCGGTAATTTCTACCGTATTTTGGGGCTTTTTATTACCAAAAGCCTGCTCGATAGTGCGAGCTTCCGGGGTGCAACCAATAATATGATACATGCCATAAGCACCCGAGGTATTAAGCTGCGCACCTAAATTGGTTAAGGCCTCTTTACCGATAACAGGAGGTAAGCCTTTAAATACCGGAATACCTTTACCTATTTTTTTGCCGCAATACCCTAAAAGATGATATTCAAAATCGCTTTTCATATTGGCTTTTACATCTACTAAGATATCGCCATAGCGGTTTTCGTCTAAAAGCAGGCCATACCTGGGCACATAGCCGGTAATAGCCGCACAAAGGGCGCTGTTAGCTCCTTCTCTATTACTGCGTGCGCCCCAAACCGAATTTACATACGGGGTGGCGCTTGATTCCGAAAAAGCACATATTTCGCCAAAATTAGGCACATTAGTTGCTACATAAGGGGTACAATTATAGCTAAGGGTAGCACCTAAGCCCTTATAGGCATTATGGGTGCGCTGCATTAAATCGGCAAATTTGGGCTCTACCATATCCCGCTCCACAAAATAGGAATGGCAAAATCCGGGATTAACCGTTGGCGAAACTTTACATTTTGCACCGCCGCCTAAAAGCTTTTCGGCAAACCATAAGTCGGCATCTTGATTGCTTAATGCCACATGGGCACGGGTAATCGGTACCAATTCATCAGCATCAAAAGATTCACCAATAGCTACCTGAATTTTCATGGCATAGGCTGTACCTTCACCATATTTGCCGCTAAGCATATCTTTTTGTTCTTGATTTAATTTCACAATATTACCTCCAAATCTATACAGGGATTGCTGGTCAGCATAATTATAACATATTATTTTGGCTATTGATAGAGCCTAATATCAAAAAATTTTTACCATATAATTAGATATATATTTAAAAACATGTTTAAGGAACAGTAAAGGTAGCAATTGATTGATGCCACCTTTATTGCTCCTTGTATAATTTAGGCAGAGGATTTTTATAATATGCTATCTATTATTGGAATGGGGGGGGGAGCAATATTATTATTAATCTTACTGCTAAATTGCGCCAATTAAAGACAATTGCGGATTGGCATCAATAATTGGTAATAAAGCCTCCGATATTTCAATTTGGCCTAATTCCAGAGTGTTTTTGATTTTGACAATTTTTAAATTATCGGGATCATGGCCGCTTAAAAGCTTAATGGCAATGCGCACTGCCTCGGCTTCATCGGCGGCAACTAGGGGTATTTTGCAGCTATCTAAGCATTTAATGGCTATGCAATTGGCATAAATCGGCTCTAAATCTAATTCATCAAAAACATTTTTGGTCATGATATCAAAATCGCCCATGCCAATAGCATTGCCCTTAGAGGCCAAGGTTGTCCCTAATAAAACCATTCTTTGAATTTTAGGAACCGGCAAGACAAATTTTTTCAAAATAGAACTGCGCCCTAAGATATTAGGATCAAAACCGGCGCCGGAAATATCCTTGCCGATTTGCTCAACAATTAGCACGTCAATTTCCGGCACCATTAGAAGGGGCATATTCTTTTTGGCAATTTGCACCAATTGTTCTTCTCTTTTTAATAAAATATCGGCCGGTACGGCCTCGATTAAGGCTGTTTGATCATAGGCATTTTCGATAATGGCCAGGCCGCATTTTACCTTGCCTTGAGCCTTGTCCAAAATCATGGCCGCAGCTTCTTTAATGGTAGGGCCTAATTGCTCAAAATCGGCCTCGTGAATAGCCGAGCAGCCTTGATGATGGCCTAAACCGATAACCAACATTTTGCAAAGACCGCTTTGAATGGTATCTACAAAATCGGTATGCAGCTTAATCCTGTTTAAGGGGATAATAGCATCTACTTTATCGCTTAAACAAAGGCTATCAAAATAAACATCGATGCCTAAAGAGGTTTGGCCTAAATAATCAACATCATTAGAGGCAATTACCTTTACACCCATAGCCTGCTCGGTAATACCATAGGTATGCAGCATTTTAAGCTGCCCCTCGATAGTACCTGCACCATGGCTGCCCATGGCGGCGATAATAAAAGGCTCTGTGCCTAAATCCAACAGGCAATCGATTGTGGTTTTAACAATTAAAGATAAATTATTAATACCACGGCTACCTACCGCCAAGGCTACCTTCATGCCGGGCTTTAAAGTAGCTGTTATTTCCGATTTAGCAAATTCATCTTTAACCGCCTGCTTAATATCGGCAAGCTTAGTTGCTTCAAAAGTTTGCTTAACCGCATACATAGGCGGCAAAGGGCGATTGGCATCTTCTGCTAATAATAAAACCATAACTTCCTCCTTTAGGCATTAGCTATTTATCAAAATAGGTATTAGCTATTTATCAAAATAGGCATTAATGGAATCTACTAACTCAACCATGCCAATAGTTATCGGGTCTACAAATGTTACCAACATTAATACTATTAGCAAGGCAAAAATAAAGCGCAACATCGGTTTAATCATTTTACTCATCGGCAAGTTAGATATAGCCGCCGCCACAAATAGATTAATGCCATAAGGCGGTGTTACAAAGCCGATAGCTAAATTCATGGTAATAACAATACCAAAGGTTACGGCACTCATGCCCAAACCTTCTACAATTGGTAAAAGAATTGGCGAAAGAATAATAGTAGCCGGGATATTATCGATTAAGCAGCCCACTATTAATAAGAACAGGTTAATCAAAAGCAATAATAAAATAGGATTATCAGTAATAGAAAGCAAATTAGTGGCAATACGCTGCGGAATACCTTCCATAGTTAAATAGGCAGCAAAAGCCATTGAAAAGCCCACCATAAAGGTAGTCATACCATTTACATTAATGGTAGTATAAAGGGCTTTGTATACCTCGGCCAATTTAAATTCTTTATATACAAAAACACTGATAATAACGCAATATACTACCGCAATAACGGCCGATTCGGTAGGCGTAAATACGCCGGAATAAATACCACCTAAAATAATTACCGGGGTAAGCAAGGCAAAAAAGGCATCTTTAAAGGCCAGCCATAATTCCTTAAAAGTGGGGCGTTTGGTTGCCTTAATCCTGTCTTTATCCTTTTTAGAAATAATAACGCAGGTAGTCATTAAAGCTACACCCATTAAAATACCGGGCACTAAGCCGGCAATAAATAAATCGATAATCGATTCATTTACTACTACCGCATAGATAACAAAGGGAATACTGGGGGGAATAATAACCCCAATTGTACCGGCTGCCCCGGCTAAAGAAGCACTAAAGGCCTTATCATAGCCGCGTTTTTCCATTTCGGGCACCATAAAGCCGCCGATGGCCGAAGTGGTAGCCATAGCCGAACCGGAGATAGCCGCAAAGAACATACAGGCCAAGGTGGTAACAATACCTAAACCACCTGTTATCCAACCTAAAAGGGTATCGCAAAAGTTTACAATTCTTTTGGCAACCCCGCCGCTACTCATTAAATTACCGGCTAGGATAAAAAAGGGAATTGCCATTAAGGGGAAAGAATCCACGCCGGTAACCGCATTTTGAGTAATTAAAGCCAAAGGCGTAGAAGAAAAACCCAATAAAGTAACCAAGGTGGCTATACCAATAGAATAACCAATCGGTACAGTTAAAAAGACCAAAATCAAAAATGTTCCAAATAAAACAACAATATCCATTTAAGCCTCCACCTCCTTTGAGGGATTAATAAAGGCTTTAATATCGCTAACAATATGGCCTATAATCCGCAAAGATACAATTGCCTGACTAAACGGTAATGCTAAATAAATCGTCCAGAGCTTTAAGCCCATAGCTGCCGAAATATTGCCTCTTTGAATCATCGAGCTTACTAAGTCCCAGCCATATACTGTTAGGAAAACACAAAAAGCCAGCAAAATCAGCTTAGAAATAACCGATAGTATTAATTTGCCATTAGGGCTTAATTTATTACGCAGCATATCCAAATCGATATGATCTTTTTCTTTCATCGAAATGCTGGTACCCAGCCAAATTTGCCATATAAAAATATAACGCGCTAATTCCTCGCTCCAAGATAAAGAGTTTTCTAAAACATAACGAAAAAACACTTGACAAAAAATCAATAATGTAGTAAAAATCAAGCTAATAACCAAAGCATGGGCTTCGATTTTATTATAAACTTCGATAATTTTTTTCATTGACTCACCTCTATTTTTTAAGGCCGGTAATAAAGTATAAAAAAATGAGAGCCCGATTGCGGGCTCTCATCCGCAGCGGATTAAAGCTTAACGATACATAGAAGCTGCATCCCAAACATCTTGGCCATAAAGCTCTTCGATGCCATCATACATCGGAGCTACCAATTCCATAAATAAAGCTTTATTTTCGGGAGTAACTTCGGTTAATTCCATGCCTTCATCAACCAATCTTTGGAGATAGGAATCATTTTGGCTTACTTCTAATTCTCTTTCATAATCTACCAAATAGGTTCTAACGGCTTCATCAAATAAAACCTTAGCATCGGCATCCATATTATTGTAAAAATCGGCATTGATAATCAAAGTACAAAAGTCGAAAATATGCTCGGTGGTGCTAACATATTTTTGAACTTCATAAAACTTGGATTCATACATTAAGCCGGCCGGGTTTTCTTGGCCATCAACGGTGCCTTGTTGTAAGGCGGTAAATAGTTCGGACCAGCTCATGGGGGTAACATTAGCGCCCATTAATTCAAACATGGTAACAAACATTTCGTTCGACATCGAACGCATTTTTAAGCCTTCTAAATCGGCAGGGCTGGCAATAGGTTGAACATTATTTGTCATATTACGGATACCATTAAAGTTATAGCCTAAGTTAAGTAGGCCAACATTGGCATCGGCTAATTTTTGATCTAGCAAAGCGCCTAATTCGCCATCTACGGCGGCAAAAGCATCTTCTACCGAGGTAAACATATAAGGCATACCCAATACATTAAAGGCAGGTACATAGGTATTCATAACCGAAGCCGAAGGAACGGTCATGGTTAAGGTGCCTAAAGCTACCGATTCTAACATAGCTTCGTCGCCACCTAAAGCAGCATTGGGATGAACATTAACAACGAACATACCATTAGATTCGGTTTCCAAATACTCTTTAAAAGCTAAAGAAGCTTGATGTAAAGAGTGAGTTTCGGCGGTGATATGGCCTAAAGAAATCTCATAAACAGCTTCCATCGGCTCGGCATCTTCGGCCGGTTCTTCAGCAGGCTCTTCTGCCGGCTCTTCGGCCGGTGTATCGGTTGCCGGTTCTTCGGCAGGCTCTTCTGCGCCACCGCAGGCCATTAAAGCAAAGGACATTACGAGCACCATCAACAACAATAACAGTTTTTTCATAACTTTCATCCTTTCTTGATCAAAAAATTTTGGGTTTATTTTAAATGCCAGTTTAAAGATGATTAATCCAAAATGGCAATTTCCCCTTTTTCGGCATCGAGGCTTAAATTCATACCGCTTTTAACGGTTTCGAAAAACTTAGGGTCTACTTTATGAACCATCGGTGTGCCCATAGCAGCTACAGCAGCTACTAAAACGGTGTCGGCCTCTTGTACTACAATGGCGGCCGGGGAATTATCCCTTTTCATCAATTTATAAAGACCATCCAACTGCACAACCGAGCTACCTTTACCGGAGGGCATAATCAAAATTTTGCCTACTACCGATTGGCCTAGGGCATCATGATTACGTTCTTTAACAATGCCGGTTTCCGGCTCTACCAAATAAAAACAGATGGCATCTTTAGATACTAAGGCTTCGGCTTTATCAACTTTGCCTTTACTGATTAAGCTGCATTTAAAAACAGTAGTCATTATTTTAATACCTCCCCACAGATAGCGGCTTCGACGGCTTCTTCGATGGGACGAATAATAAATTCGATATCACGAATTTCATTATAATATGCACATTTGGGCGAATCGGTTACGCCTACCCCATGATAATAAGGTTGCCAACAAGGCGGAACATCAATGCAGGTATCGGAAACTATATGGCCACCGGCACGAGCAATAATAGCACCATAGCCCATCCGATCGGCTAATTCTTTGGTTAAAGAACTGGTTAAAAGCCAAACCGGCACGGCAAATTTTTTGCCTTCGCAAACTTTAGCAATAGTAGCCACCTGGTTGATAGTAATATGAGGGCAACCAAACATGGCAAAATCAATTTTTTTAGGATCACGGCATAAGCGAGCCCTGGTATCATCTAAATCGGCTTGGGTGATGGTTAGGGCATGCTTGATTTTTTTATTGCCCTGGGCTGCTTCTAAGGTAGGAGCTTCGGGGGTAATACCCACAATATGATACATCGATACGCAGCCCGAAGTATTAAGCTGAGCACCAAAATTCATGAAGCCTTCCGGGGTGGGTCGGTTTTTGATGCCACGGAAAATGGGGTTTTCCAAGCCCTTATATTTTTCGGGATAGCACCAGCCTAGTATTTGATAATCAAAATCGCTATTTAGCTCGGCCTCAACATCAACCAGGATTTCGCCATAGCGGTTTTCGTCTAAAAGCAGGCCATAATTGGGCACTACGCCGGTAACGGCAGCACATAGAGCACTATTGGAGCCTTCGCGATTGCTGCGTGCTCCCAGCACCGAATTAACATAAGGGGTGGCACTGGATTCGGAAAAGGCAATAACTTCGCCAAAAGCAGGCACATTTTGCTGCAAATAAGGAGTGCAATTAAAGGTAAGTTGAGCCCCTAATTGACGATAGGCCTCGTTGGTAGCACTAACAATATGCTTGCCGGCAGGGGGGATTTCGAATAAATGCTGATTTAGATATTTAAGGTTAATACTGGGGTTTACGGTGGGGGGAATAATACATTTAGCCCCTTTGGAAAGCAATTTTTCGGCAAACCACAAATCGGCATCTTGCGAACTTAATGCAACATGAGTTCGGGTTATTGGTACAAATTTGTCCGCATCAAAAGCATTACCTATTGCAACTTGTATTTCTAAGGCATAGGCTAAACCTTCTCCATACTTACCGGCTAAAATGTCTTGCTCCCTAGCTGTTAATTTCATTTTAACACTCCTTTATTATAAAATAAAAATCAAAAAAAATCAACTAAAAAATATATATATTTTTACAATCAAGCATAGTCCACATATTTATATATTTTTAACCGTAATTATATCATATTGTCGTCGAAAAAACGTCGAGAGGATAGTATGGCTTTTATTTTAGGATTAACCATAAAAATACATATAGCTGAGTGAGGCTGGAAAGAGTGCAGAAATTAAGCTACTGTATCAGAATAGCGATATAGGATTTACTTCGTTGCTAGCAAAAAAAATCACGCCCTAGGATAACCTAGA
>CAYJBP010000061.1:0-2327 GCA_964368605.1 uncultured Peptococcaceae bacterium
GCTTAGGGCGTGATTTTTTTGTCTGCGAGTATTGACGACTTAGCATAAGCCAATATGTATGATAATATTGACTTATGCGACAAAATCTTATATAATCAGCTCAGATACTGCTATATATGAGGGGGTATGGATAAAGTGGATTATCAAATTGATATCAAGTCTCTTAAGGCAAAAGGGCGCAAGGTGCTTAAGGCACATTATCGTATTTTGATAATTGTCTGCTTATTTGCGGCCTTTGTAGGCAGTGAATTTGCCGATACTTTAGCTATTTTTAATCTGGAAGAGCATGAGTTGGCTGCAATAATCTCCCTGCCGGCGGCAGTTCAGGAGGATTGGCAAGCTTTTTTTAGTACCAGAAATGGTGTTTTTGCCAGCTTGATCAATGGCTTTGCTTCGGGCACTATTTATCATTCCCTAATCGAGGCTATAAATACTATCTTAGGATCTGAAATTGCCGGCTTGATAATTGTGGTTGTGCTGGCTTTGGCTTTAGCTTTTATCTTTTGGTTTTGGCTAAGCAATGTTTATAGCGTAATTTCTCGCCGCATTTTTCTGGAAAGCCGTATCTATCAAAAAATCGATCCTCAAAGATTTATGTTTTTATTTCATATCAAAAAATGGACAAATGTTGCCAAGGTAATGCTTATTAAATATGTTTATAATACTTTATGGTATTGTGTGTTTATTATTGGGGGTATTATTAAGCATTATTCTTATTTTGCCGTGCCCTTTATTTTGGCCGAAAACCCGGCTATTTCGGCCAAGCAAGCCATTGATTTATCGCGCCGAATGATGGATGGCCATAAAATGGCTTGCTTTAAA
Source organism: uncultured Peptococcaceae bacterium (assembly GCA_964368605.1). Lineage (GTDB taxonomy): Bacteria > Bacillota > Dehalobacteriia > UBA4068 > UBA4068 > CAYJBP01. The sequence goes on from CAYJBP010000061.1 coordinate 823, forward strand.
TTAGATTTGTCTTATATTGGCTGGTATCTTTTAAAGTTGGTTACTTTAGGGCTATCGGGCTTATTTTATTCAAATGCCTATCATATTACTGCCCAAAGCGAGCTTTACAGCGATTTAAGAACTTTAGCCAAGCAAAAGCAAATTACAGATGCCGATTTATTAAATGATATTTACTTATATCAAAAGGCCGATAAAGGATTTTTGCGTCAAAAATACAGTGATATTGTTCAGATATTAAATGAAGCTAAAGGTGATTGTTTTAAACCAGATACCAGGCTGGAAAAAATAATTGGCTTTTTAGGCATTGCACTTCATCGCACTAAAGCTGATGAGGAATGCGAAATGGATGCCGTTAAGCTAGAACATGCCCAAGAGTTTGAGCAAATTTTGGCTGCCGAACAATATCCCAGTCGGCTTTTTAGCTTGGACGAACGAGGCAAAAACAGTAAGCATGAAATTACTAATTATAAGATTAAATATACTATACCAACTTTAATTATGTTCTTTTTTATCTTTTCTTTTATTGGCTGGGCCTGGGAGGTTACTTTATATTTAATTCAAGATGGTGTTTTTGTTAATCGCGGTACTATGCACGGCCCTTGGCTGCCCATTTATGGCAGTGGTGGTCTTTTGATTTTAACAGTTCTTTATACATTACGTAAAAAGCCTTTGGTGCAGTTTTTTGCTGCTGTAGTTTTATGCGGAATTGTTGAATATTTTACCTCATATATTCTGGAAATTGCTAGCGGAGGTATTAAATGGTGGAATTATAGCGGTTATTTTCTTAATTTGCATGGCCGCATTTGCGGTGAGGGATTAATGGTTTTTGGCCTGGGCGGTATTGCAGTTGTTTATGCCTTAGCACCACTACTGGCGCATCAAATTGCTAAAATTAAGCATAATATATTAATAATAATAGCCACCCTATTGGTTGCAGTTTTTGCCTTGGATGCGATTTATTCCATCCAAAATCCTAATACCGGTGCCGGTATTACTTCTGAATACATAATGAATACTTATTGGCAGTTAAGCCAAGAAATTGAATAGATAAATTAAAGGCAGGATATTTGCTAGCGAGTTGCGAAACATATAAGCAGGAGGTGTTTTTTATGCCAGATTATAAAGCAATGTATTATCATTTAGCAGGTCGGATGGCAACGGCTGTTGAAGCTTTAGAAGCTACAACCGGGGCTTTGGTTACGATAACCGAAAAGCTAAAGGAAGCCCAACAAACCACCGAGGAAATGTTTATCAGTAGTGAAGATGATGATTAATAAAGCTGTTTGAGGAGGTTTTTATGCCAGATTATAAAGCAATGTATTATCATTTAGCAGGTAGAATGGCAACTTCGATAGAGGTTTTGGAAACAACATCCGATATCTTGCAGGCTACTGCTAAATCTTTAGGTGAGCTTACCGAAAAACTAAAACTAGCCCAGCAAACCACCGAAGAAATGTTTATCAGTAGTGAAGATGATGATTAATAAAGCTGTTTGAGGAGGTTTT
>CAYJBP010000061.1:2427-14117 GCA_964368605.1 uncultured Peptococcaceae bacterium
ATTATAAAGCAATGTATTATCATTTAGCAGGTAGAATGGCAACTTCGATAGAGGTGTTGGAAACAACAGCCGAAATTTTGCAAGCGGCTACCACTTCTTTGCAGGCAACCAGTAGCTCTTTGCTTGATTTAACATCAAAACTAAAACTAGCCCAACAAACCACCGAGGAAATGTTTATCGGTAGTGAAGATGATGATTGCTAAATCCTGAATTATATACAAAACAGGCATGGCTAGCCATGCCTGTTTTGTATGTAAAAAATCTAAACATTAAATTAAAGCTTTTCTAAAAAATTATTGTTCCAAAAACTACACTTTATGCTAAACCTAATAATTGATCAAGCTGGTCATCGGTTAATTGCCAATGATAGAATAATTGATAAAAATCGATAGCTTCTTGGCGAATATCAATTTCGTATAAATCGGGATAAAGTAATTCGCTTAGCCAATAAACCCCGATTAGACGATTAGGTGCCGAAGGGCGATCGAACCAGCTAAATGGGTATTTGGGTATAGGATAAACCTGCTGCTTGCTAATGGCTGCCACCTGCTGATAATTGGGGTTGGCCAAAAATTCTTCAGTGGCATTTAATGCCGAAAAGCCTTCGCTTGGCTCGCCATTTAAGATGATAAAATCGGGGTTCCAGCCGATAATTTGCTCGCTGCTAATATCCATGCGTGTTGTAAAATCGCCTTCAATTTGGGCAACATTAGCAGCCTGAACCAATTCCAATAGTTCGGCATGAGGCGAACCGGCCGGCGCTGTTTCTAAATTTTCACGACCATTGCCGTAATAAATAGTAGCCCGATCTTGCTCGGCAATATCAATTTGCTGAATAAAATCTTCTACATTTTGAGCATAGTTGGCCAAGGCATTAGCACGTTCGGTTAAGCCAAAAGCTTCACCGGCCAATTGATAGGCGGCAGCAGTTTGATTAAAAGTGCTATCAAACATTAAGCAGGGGATACCTGTTTGCTCTTCAATGGCTTCTACCTGCTCGATAGCTGCTTGATCGGTATAGCCATAACTAATCAATATATCAGGGGCTGCCAAAATTAAAGCCTCGGCATTTAAAGAGTTGCTTTGGCCAAATACCGGTAAATCCAAATACTCCGGCAAAATGAATTCGGCTTCTTGCTCGGAAAAGTCATAATTATAACCGGTCAAAAGCTGCGGGTTTAAAGTGTATAAAAAAATAGTTCCGCCACTGCTTAAAGAAAATGACTTGTTAATCTCTAAAGGAATAGCAACTTCACGGCCGGCCATATCGGTAATCAAACGGGTATCTTGAGGTGTAGTAGTTTCCTCATTTTGGCAGGCGCTAAGGCCTAAAACAAAGCAAAAAACAAAAATAATACTCAGTGCTTTTTTAATTTTCATAATTCATCTCCTAAAATTTATTAGCGATTTACATTCTAATACAACTCGTCTAAAAAGTCAATAAATTTTTTTTGATTAAAATAATATTCCTTTAAAAAAGCAGACAAAAGGGGTTAGGAGCAAATATTAAAAGTTTTTTTGCTTCTTTTTTCTCAAAAAAAGAAGGGTGTTAAACAAAGATATCTTGACAAAACGATAAAAATAATCTAAACTAATAATAAAAAATAGATACGGAATTGTATATGAATAATACTCGCCTCAAAGATAGTAATCCTAAAAATCTTTATATAGTAGCAATTTTGATTACTTTAAGCTTAATCCTGCCGATTATCTCGCTGGGTATGGGTTTTGTTGGTATAAATTTAAGCGATATCTGGGCATATTTTAGCCAAAATGGCGCCGACTCCGACCCAAATCTGCCAATTGTACTTTTTAATATTCGCTTGCCCCGCATCTTAGCCGCCTGGTTAATCGGTTTTGGCCTGGCTTTGGCCGGTTCTGCCTATCAAGCTGCCTTCCGCAATCCCCTTGTTTCGGACAATATTATTGGCGTTTCGCATGGCGCATCTTTAGGCGCAGCCTTGGCCATGATTTTGGGGCTTAATTCCTGGCTAGTCCAAATTATGGCTTTTGCTTTTGGGATTATGGTGGTGGGCATAGCCTATTTTATCGGTAATCGCGCCCGCTTTGGTCGGGAAATTAGCCTAATATTGGCCGGTTCTATGCTTTCTGCCCTGGCAGCGGCCTTAATTAACATGATAAAATATATAGCCGACCCCAATGATACTTTGCCGGCTATAACCTATTGGATGATGGGTAGCCTGGCCAAAGTGGATATGGCTGCTTTGTTGTTTAGTGCCGTGCCGATTTTGATAGGAGCTGTAGTAATATTTATTCTGCGCTGGGATTTAAATATTTTAACTTTAGGCGATGAGCAGGCAGCCTCTATTGGTATTAACCCTGCTAAAAGCCGCTTTTTGGCCGTTATGGCCGCCACAGTAATTTGCTCGGCTGCCGTTTGCTTAGCCGGCCAAATTGGCTGGGTGGGCTTGATGATACCCCATTTGGCCAGGGTAATTATTGGTGCCGACCATCGTAAAATGTTGCCGGTTGCGGCTTTAATGGGGGCTTGCTTCCTTTTAATTATGGATAATTTGGCTCGCTCTTTTACGGTAATGGAAATCCCAATCGGTGCTTTAACGGCCATTTTTGGGGCGCCGTTTTTTGTAATTCTTTTAACAAGGCGGAATTAATATGGACTTAAATTTACAGGTAAAAAACTTATCAGGCGGATATTTAGGTAAGGATATTGTTCAAGATATCAGTTTTGAAATTCAAGCAGGGGATATTTTATGTTTGCTAGGGCCAAATGGTTGCGGCAAATCGACATTACTTAAGTTAATTTTGGCTATTTTACCATTAAGTGCAGGGCAAGTGCTATGCCGTGCCGAAAATATTAAACAGATGAATCGCAAAAAAATGGCTCGTATTTTTTCTTATATACCTCAAAATGATAATAATAGTTTTAATTATACAGTTTTAGAAATGGTGTTGATGGCAAGAAGCGGCCAGCTAAACAGCCTAAGTGGTTTAAAACAAAAGGATTATGATTTGGCTAATCAGGCTTTAGCGCAGCTAAAAATCGAACATTTAGCCAATGATGATTATAATCGGCTTTCCGGTGGGCAAAGGCAATTGGTGTTAATTGCCAGGGCGCTTTGCCAGCAAACCTGCATTTTGATAATGGATGAACCCACCGCCAACCTGGATTTTGCCAATCAAAGATTAATTAATGAGGCCATTATGTTACTGGCCAAAAAAGGTAAAATGGTTATTATTAGCAGCCATAGCCCCGAGCAGCCTTTTTTGCTAAATGGCAAAGTTTTATTGCTTAATCAGGGGCAAATGCTGGGCTTTGGCAGCCCGGATCAGGTATTGACCAATCAAGCCCTATCACAAGTTTTTGATTTGGCGATGGAGGTTATGACGGTTACTGATAGTAAAGAACAAGAACATAAAATTTGCCTAAGTATTTAAGGAGTAAATATGTGGACTTTATACGACACTTTAATTGAGCAAATCGACCCTAATATTAGGATTAAGGATGCGGCTAAAGGCGGCTGGCGAGCAATGGTTAGTACCGAAAATAGCATTGGGCTTTGCTCTTTGCTGTTAAACAACTATCAGCCGGATACTAATGTTGAATCTTTGGCTAAATATCATGGCCTATATTTAAAAGACGTAGCTAAACTGGTAAAAAGCTGGGATAATATAGAGGCGGCTATTGGTATGGCGGCCATTAATGCCTATTTTAATCAACCCGAAAAATTAAAAGCCCAAGGGGCTCAACTGTTTTTGGGCAAAGAAGATGGCGGCGATATTTTTAAAAATCTTTATAATGAATGCATGTCTAAAAAAGTAGCTACTATCGGACACTTTAATTCGGTGCGTGATTTATATGAAGATATTTGCGACTTAACTATTATCGAGCAAGATCCACGCCCCGGGGATTTACCGGCTATTGCCGCCGAATATGTTTTGGCTGATATGGATTATGTGTTTATCACCGGCATGACTATCACCAATAAAACCTTGCCTCGGCTTTTGCAGTTGTCCGCAAAAGCCAAAGTTGTTTTAACAGGACCAAGTGTACCATTAACACCTCTTTTAGCCGATTTTGGTGTTGATATAATCTCCGGCTTTGCCATCTATGATATTTTGGGGGCAGCTAATGCTATTTTAGATAATCAAGGTGAGCAAATCTATAATACCGGTTATAAAGTTTTATTATAAAATCTAATTATTGTCTATTTTGTGCAAATATTCGGTTTTGACCAATATTGCCGAAAATAGCAGTTAAAATACATAAAACTATCGATGTTTGATTGACTTTTTAGGCGAATTATGGTACATTTAAAAGAAAGAACCATTTAAAGGAGGTTTACTATGAAAACTAGCTGGAAGGATATTTTGCGCTATAGGTTTGATAATATGATGGCCAAGGGCGCAGTTGCTTTAGTTGGGATTTTATTTTTGGCAACAGCCATAGTAATTGTAATAACCGGCATAATCTCTTTTGCCCTAGGTGCAGGCACGGCTGCCGGTAGCGTGGGGGAAAATATTTGGCTTAGCATTATGCATGTAATCGACCCCGGCACAATCACTGCTGCGGCCACAGATGATATTTCGTTTATTGTCTTGATGTCTATTGTTACGTTATGTGGTATTTTTATTACAAGCATCTTAATCGGTATTATCACCACCGGATTTGAGGAAAAGCTAAGCGCTTTAAAAAAGGGTAATTCGCGGGTTATCGAGGATGATCACACCTTAATTCTGGGCTTTAATGATAGTATCTTTACCATTATCAGCGAGCTGGTCGAGGCCAATGCAAATCGTAAAGATGCTTGTATTGTGATTTTGGACGAGCTGGATATGGAATCGATGGAAGAGGCTTTATCCAAGCAGGATATTGATTTTCAAAATACGCGGATTATTTGCCGTAGCGGTTCGGTATCCGATATTTATATGTTGCAGCGTTGTTCTATTGAATCTTGTCGTTCGGTTATCATCAATGTTGCCGATGATTTTTTGATTACCAAAACAATTTTAGCTATCAATAATTACTTTTTAAACAGTGACCAAGAAATTAAGGCCCATGTTGTGGCCACGGTAAGCGATGCTGCCAATTATGAAGTTATTAATATTGCCGGCGGCAAAAATGTGGAATTGGTGCTGGTAGAGGATACTATCTCGCGTATTATTGCCCAAACTTGCCGTCAGCCCGGGCTTTCGAATGTGCTAATCGATTTATTTGATTATAGCGGTGATGAGTTTTATTTTGAGAATTTCCCGGAATTGGCCGGCCATAAGTTTGCCGATGTTTTACATTATTTTGAAAAGGCCATTGTTTTTGGTTATAAGCGTGGCGATGATATTTGCCTTAACCCGGCTAAAGATACTATACTTAATGCCGATGATATGATGATTTTATTGGTAGAGGACGATGGTATGGCCAAGCCGCAAATCAAAAAGCCGGAATTGGGCAATTTGCAGCCTTTGTTAAATGATTGCGGATCGAAGAAAGAAACAGAAAATATTCTGATTTTGGGCATTAATAGCATGCTCGAGCGTATTTTATTAGAGCTGGATAATTATTTTGAGCCGGGCATTGAGATTTATATTGCCGAAGAGCAGATCCCGGAAGATTATTTTAGTTTTAGTGATCAATTGCAGAATATTAAATTGGATATTATCGAATGTGATATTAATTTGCGGGCCAATTTGGATAATTTATTGGCCAAAGATATTCGCCATGTATTGGTTTTAAGCAGCGATGGATATGATACTGAAACATCCGATTCGATGACATTGCTTAAATTGATTCATCTGCGTGATATTGCCCAAAAGCAACAAAAGGTTTTCAATATTACCAGCGAGATGAAGAATATTGTCAATCAAAAATTAGCCCAAATCGCCAGGGTAAACGACCTGGTTGTCGGCAGCAATATTATCAACTTGATTTTAACCCAAATTTCGGAAAATCGTGATTTGGCCAGTGTATTCAGAGAAATTTTGCAGGCCGATGGCTCGGAAATTTATTTAAGAAGAGCCGAGAATTATGTAAAGCTGGGGCAGGAAATTGATTTTTATCAAGTTACGGAAATTGTTAAAGATCGTAATGAGATTGCTGTTGGCTATAAAAAACAGGCTGAGGATAGTTTTGAGATTATCACAAATCCGATCAAATCCGATAAAATTATCTTTGAAGATGGCGATTGCATTGTAGTTTTTGCCGAAGATTAAGCATTAATCATGCTGATTAAAGTATAATCGATTAGCCGCCTACCCCTGTTTAGGGGTGGCGGCTAGCTAGCGCTTTTATAAATCCATATTGTTTAGGTTAAAATAATAAGAACTTTGCTTTTTGTAAAAATTAAAAGTAAAAATTTTTAGAATATAGAGGGGTGTCGCAAAGACGATACCCTTTGGTTTTTTACCTTTAAGATAGCAGTGGGTAATTTTAGGGGAGAGTATTAATGGAGTTTAGCTTGGTTTTAAATGGAATTTTTAGTCTCTTTGCCTTGATGCTGGTTGGCTTAGTGGCTTGTAAAATTAATTGGCTGCCTTTAGAATCGGCCAATTTTCTTTCTAAGATTTTAATTAATATTGCCACGCCCAGCTTTATTATTGCCTCGATGAATGAGCAAACTTATGATCCCAATATCCTGGCCTCCTTGGCGCAGGTTTTATTGATTTATTTGGCCTTGCTGCTTTTTTCGCGTTTGGTTTCGGGTATTTACTTAAAAAAAGTGCAGATTGATAGTGAAGATAGAGGAATTTATCATAATTTTTTAATTTTCACCAATAATGGCTTTATGGGCTTGCCTTTGGCCTATGCTTTTTTTGGGGCCGAGGGGCTTTTTTATGCGGTTTGGATAAATATTGTGATGAATTTTTTCCTATACACAATTGGCACTTATTATGGCTCTAAATTAGATGATGGGGCCTCTATATTAGGGCCTAATCTTAAAAATCAGCTTAAAAAGATTTTAAATATGCCCTTTTTTGCGGCTTGTATCGGCTGCGTATTATATTTTGGGCAATTGGATTTAAGCCAGGTTCTGGCCGACTCTTTTAATCACTTAGGCGGGATGATGACTCCTTTAGCCATGCTTATTTTTGGCATGCAGTTAGCGCAAAGCAATCCGCTAAAATTGTTTACAGATCGTAAATTATTGTTGATGTCGCTACTGCGTTTGGTTTTGATCCCCGGCATTGCCTTTGGCGTTTTATGGATATTGCAGGTGCCGCCTCTTCTTACTTGTATCATCACCTTAATTGCCTGCTTGCCTTGCGCTACTATGCCGGTAACTTTGGCGCAATTAGCCGGCGGTAATGCTAAATTAGCGGCAGAAGGGGTATTGGTTTCGGTGATTTTTTCGATAATTACCTTGCCCATATTCGGTTATTTGTTTAGCTTGCTTTTAACCACGAGCCCATAATTTAAAGCCGGCAAACCGGGATAAAAATGGCTGCGGATTATGGTTTGTTGTTAAGGGCTGATATAAGTTGATTTAGATAATGCAAGGCCAAGCGCCGGGCATTAAAATGATTTTTTAAAGCAGTTAAAATATATGCTAAAGGCAGGATTGATTAAAATGTTAATTAAGAAAAATAATCGAGGATTTACCCTGGTAGAATTAATAATAGTTGTGGCAATTATTGCTGTTTTAGCTACCTTATTAGTTCCGCAATATTTGCAATATGTTGAAGAAACCCGCGAAACTACCGATTTGCAAACAGCATCTACCATTATGAATGCTACCCGTTTAACCATTTTGGATTATGCTATTTCCTCAACAGATACTCATGATATGTATGTAGTTCATTGGCGTACTGATTTTAAAAATATCACGCCCAATCTGCCCAATTTTGTGGTATTGGGTAAAACAGATAGCGGCAGTTTTGTAGAAACAGCAGGGGCTAAAGCCTTTAGGGATGATATAGCTGCTACTTTGGGTTGGCTAGGCGATGACGGCGTTTTAGATCGCGAAAATGCGGTGTCTTATGGTTTGTCGCAAATTAGCCTAAGTAATCGTTTTGCTTTTTATATTGATGCCACCACCGGCCATATCGAAATTAGTGAGCATTTTAGCGGTAAATGGTTGGATAATATCATTCGAGATGGTCAGTATAGCACAGTTAAAGATTCTGGTGGTGTTTATCCTTCGTCTTAATTGAGATTGATGTTTATCGCTGAAATTTGTTTTGCCTACCATTAGTAAATAATAAATCCGTAGATTGCTAAATAAAATACAAGAGGCTGCCGCAATAAGAAAAATAATTGCGGCAGCCTCTTTGCTTTAAACAAACTTTTAGAATTTAAAGAGTTTATTGCAGTTGAGATAAGCCTTTTTTTAAGCTTATCCGGTTTTGGAAAAACAGAGTAAAAGCTTTTACTTAGCGCAGCCGCAATTAATATTTCCGGCCACAATCTCTGCCCAGTCGCCCAGTACATCATGGGTCCAGCAATCATCGGCTCCTGCTGCTTCGCGCATGGTTAAAGCCAAGATATAGCTTAACTCTTCCACTGTAGCCCCGGCCTCTAAAGCACCTTTAAAATGCTTTAATACACAAGGCTTCGAGCGCCCTTTTATCGATAAGGCAAAACAAATGAATTGATAGGTCTTTTCATCAATTAATCGCTTCTCATTATAAAGTACATCCATCTCGTCTAATCGCTCTGCAAACTCCGGAAAAAATTCTGCTAACATTCTCATAAATCTACCTCCTAAAATTTGATAAAATATATCAGTACAAATATTTTTGATATGTTCTTAGTATAATAAACATATTAAGATTTGTCAATATGTTTTTTTAAGATTTTTTTATTAAGCTCGAAAAATAATAGTATTTGTCGCAATTATTAATATTAATTAGCAGGTATAATAGGCTATTGACAAGAATATTATAGTAAATGTAGTTGTAGAAAAATAAGGGGGGGTTGGTTAATGGCCAAAGAAAATTTGGTTTTAATTGGTTTTATGGGTAGCGGCAAAACTGTTATCGGCCGTCAAGTTGCCAGATTATTGAAGTATGATTTTGCCGATACCGACGAGGAAATTCAAAGTGTTACCGGCATGACTTTAGCCGAATTATATCGTAAACATGGCCCCATTCGTTTTCATTCCGAAGAGGAATTAGTTGTTCGCAAATTGGCTGGTCGCCATAAGTTGGTTATTGCTTCCGGGGGCAGCCTTATGCCTCAAAAAGAGCCTTTGGCCATGCTGGCCGAAAACAGTTTAATGGTGCTTTTAAAGGCCGATCCTGATATTATTATCGAAAGGATTAGCCGTAAAGTTAGTAGGGGTAAGCGCCCGCTTTTGCAGGGCAAGCCCGAGCCGGCCTATATTAAGGAATTATTGGCCGAACGCGAACAGCAATACCTGGATTTGGCCGATACTTGCATCAATACATCAACCATTAGTGTAGAAGAGGCAGCAGGGGAAATTGTTAAGTTCTACAAGCAACATGTGCTAACATAAAGATATTATATATTTAAAAGGGGGGCTGTTGCAAATAGTTACATTTGCTACAGCCTCCCTTTTGGTTTTCTCAATATAGCTTTGCTTTCTTAAGCCAAAGCTTTGCTTTCTTAAGTCAAAACTTTGCTTTCTTAAGCTAAAGCTTAAGTCAATGGTTTGCCTTGCGTAGAGCACTTCATTTTTATTTGCGCAGCAAATAAAAATAGCAGCTTTCTTTCAATTTTATCAATTCGATTATTCGTTTTTGCAGCCGCTTTATGATTCTATCTCGCCGGCATTTCCTTTTGTTTAATAATTGAAAGAAAAGATTAAGGTCAAGAGATTAAAACCTTTTACCTTTTTGTAAAAAGGTAAAGCCAAAAACTTTTAAAGTTTTAGTCAAAAAATTGCAGGGGTTCGAATTATAGGCTCGTGCTTAACGCAGCAAAACATGATTATTATCGGCAAGCTTAAAGTGCGAGGTTATATCCTTCATTGTATGGGCTTGGCCAAATAATTCTTCGCTTACCGCTGCGGTTTGCTGGGCTGCCGCAGTATTGCTGCTAACAACCGATGAAATCTGGCTCATGCCCCGGGTTATATGCTGGGCAGCCGTGGTTTGGTCATTTGTAGAGGCCGCAATGCCTTCCACCAAAATACTTAAATCATTAGCGCCTTCCGACATCATCATTATCGATTGCGAAGTGCTTTGTACTACCTGATTGCCAACTGCAACTGCATCAAGAGTTTCGGCAATTAAATCGGCGGTACTTCTAGCCGATAAAGCCGATTTTTCGGCCAAGGTGCGTACCTCTTCGGCTACAACGGCAAATCCTTTGCCGGCCGAACCGGCACGAGCAGCCTCTACTGCGGCATTAAGTGCCAAGATATTAGTTTGAAAGGCGATATCGTCAATGGCCTTAATTATCTTGCCAATTTCCTGCGATTTATTATTGATTTGCTCCATGGATGCCATCATTTCCTGCATTTGCTGATTGCCGGTAGTTATGGCTTCACGTGCCTTGGCATTGGCTGCTTTGGCTTTTTGAGCATCGGCGGCAGTTTGATTAATTTTGGCCGTAATTTCCTCCACGGAGGAGGTTAAAGCATTAATAGATATCGATTGCTCGGTTGCGCCGCTGGATAATGATTGGGCATTATCGGATAATTGCTCGCTAACTATGCGTACTTGATTAGAAGACTCTTGCAATGATTGCAGGCGACTGGGCAAATCTGTGGTTATTTGATGATAAGCCTGAGCCAGGGGCTGATAATCGCCGATAAATAAATGATTGGCCTGATTGCTATATGTAAAATTGCCTTGCGACATCTGGGTTAGGCCATTGCTTAGCTCTTGAATAATTGTGGCCAAATTGCCGCACATTTCCTTGGTGGATGCAGCCAAAATGCCAATTTCCGAACTGTCGCTGGCTATGTCCAGCCGATAATTTAAATTGCCTTTGGCCATTTCCTGCATGGCTTGCGAGCATTTTGTTATCGGCTTAATAACTCTTTTAGTAATGATAATTTCGCTGGTGATTTGGGTAAGTAAAATCAAAATAATTAAGATAACCAGTATCACAAAAATATTATTATTTTGCTCATAAACTGCAATAACGGTTTGTTCGGTACGGGCATCAAGCATAGTCATTAGCTCTTTTTGTAAGGCCTGGATTTCTAAAAGAGTATCACCATATTCAGAGCCAAAAACACTTTCGATAGCCGCAGATTGATTGCCGCTTGCTACCAAATCCATGGCAGCGCTTTCCAGTGGGATAAGATTATTGGATAAGCTTTGCATTTGCTCGATAGTGGCTTGCTCATCGGTGCTGATACCGATTTCGACCATATTGCTTACGGCAATATCACGATTTTTTAAGGTATTAACTTCATGCCAATAATTATCGAAATGAACCTGATTGCCGGTTGCGGCATAAGACCTAACTTCGGAAGTTAAATAAGCCGAACCATCCATAAAGCGGTTTAAGTTGATGATTAGGTCGGCACGGTTTTTGCTGGTAAGCTGCCCGTCTGCGCTGGAAAACATGGATAAGATTTGGCTACCGGCCAGGAGGATTAAAAGGATTAGGGTTGATATTATGCGTAGTTTTTGCATGGTTGAAGCCTTGATTGCCTTTTTCATAGATATTCCTCTCTTTAAAAAATAATTTTAATGCCTGGGTAATATATGCCCGGGCAAGTTGCATTTTAAATAGTTAATAATTTATATAGTTAATAATTTATATAGTTAATAATTTATATAGTTAATAATTTATATAGTTA
>CAYJBP010000062.1:0-14030 GCA_964368605.1 uncultured Peptococcaceae bacterium
AAATTCTCGGCCAAAGAACGGCCAAGAATTTTTTATGGCACAATTATATCATAAATATGAAGCTAGTTTAGTGTAGTAGTTAATTTTATAGCATATTTATGATATATTATTGATTGAGCATACATAATAAAAATATTTGAGGTGAAAATTGATGACTAAACAATATGCCAGCATCTTTAATGATGTATTGGGGCCAATTATGCGTGGGCCTTCCAGCTCGCATACGGCGGCGGCCGCCAGAATAGGTATAACCATGCGTCAAATGCTTAAAGGCGATATCACGGATTTTATTATCGAATTCGACCCCAATGGCTCTTTAGCCACTACCTATCATAGTCATTATTCCGATATCGGCTTAGAAGGTGGTATTTTAAATATGGCGCCCGATGACGAACGCTTGCTAATTGCCCCACAATTAGCTGCCAAAGCCGGCATTAATGTCCAATATAAAATTATTGATTATCCGGCCGATCATCCTAATACATATCGGATGCGGCTTGGCAATAAAGAAGGGCAAATGATTAAGGCTACAGCAATTTCCTGCGGCGGCGGCATGATTGAGTTTAGAGAAATTGATGATTTTAGGGTAAATATCAGTGGCGGTTTTTATGAAAGTTTAATTTTTATTTCTAATAATAATATAGTTGATGAAGAAAAATATTTGGCCGATTTAAAGGCTAATCTTATGGGCATCTTTGAGCAACTAGCCGATTTTGGCTTAAATATAACTAAATCGCAGACTAAAAAAGGTGCTTTTTTGGCTTGCTTAAGCTTAGAGAATAGCCCTAATCAAGAGCTACTGGCTAAAATTAGCCAATTGGACGATTTTAGCCATATAATTAATTTAAGCCCTTGCTTGCCAATTGCCTCGCAGCTTAAGCCTAAGGTGCCTTTTAATGGGCCGCAACAAATGCTGGCTTATGCTCAAAAAAATCAGCTTAAGCCTTGGCAGGCTGCTATGGAATATGAGATGGTACGGGGCAATATCAGTAGGGAAGAGGCCTATGGGCAAATGGCTAAATTGGTGCAGGTTATGGCTAATTCTGTACAAAACGGTTTGGCCGGCACGGATTTTGAAAATAGATTATTGCCTGCTCAATCGCTGTACTTTGCCGATGAAACCAAGGCTAAGCGCTTAATTGGCGATGGCCTTAGCAATCAAATTATCAAATATATCAGTGCAATTATGGAAAGTAAAAGCTCGATGGGAGTGATTGTGGCTGCTCCTACGGCCGGGTCTTGCGGTGGTTTGCCGGGCACGGTTTTGGCGGCTGCCGATTATTTGGGCTTAGAGCAAGCTAAGATTATCGAGGCCATGTTTGTGGCCGGCATAATTGGCGTATTTATTGCCGAGGCCTCGACCTTTGCGGCCGAAGTTGCCGGCTGCCAGGCCGAATGCGGTGCCGGCTCGGGCTTGGCTGCGGCGGCTTTGGTGCAACTTAGGCAAGGTAGTGTAGACGAAACCTTAAATGCGGCCTCGATGGCCTTACAGAATATTTTAGGTATGGTTTGTGATCCGGTGGCCATGGGGGTAGAAGTGCCTTGCTTAGGCAAAAATATTATGAGCGGTTTAAATGCTCTGGCTGCGGCCAATATGGTTTTGCTGGGCTATGACCATGTTTTGCCCTTGGCCGAAACTATTGCTGCTTTTGATGAAGTGGGGCGTAATATACCTGCTAAGTTTAGATGTACAGGCCATGGCGGCCTATCGATAACTACTACCAGCAAAAAATTAGAACATGTTTTATTTGGATAAATTTGTAATTTTGTTAAAATTCAAAAAGGATTTTTAATTGAGCATGTCTAATAAATATTAGTAGATTTGTTTAAGATATAGTCATTTAAATGATGATTATAGCTTAAATCGATTTTTAATGCTTATTTTTATTGGCAATATGTTACACTGTTGGCAGATATTTTAAGGAGGGAAATTAATTGAGCAACAAAATGAAAACAATGGATGGAAATAAGGCAGCTTCGTATGTATCCTATGCATTTACCGAAGTTGCAGCAATCTTTCCGATTACCCCGTCGTCGAATATGGCGGAAAATGTGGATGAATGGGCAGCGGCCGGCAAAAAGAATATTTTTGGCCAACCTGTTAAAGTAGTAGAAATGCAAAGCGAGGCCGGTGCTGCCGGTGCTGTACACGGCTCTTTGGCCGCCGGTTCTTTAACAACAACCTATACCGCTTCGCAGGGTCTATTATTAATGATTCCGAATATTTATAAAATTGCCGGTGAATTATTACCCGGCGTATTTCATGTTTCGGCTCGTTCTTTGGCAACCCATGCTTTAAATATCTTTGGCGATCATAGCGATGTGATGTCTTGTGCTCAAAGCGGGGTAGCTATGCTTGCTTCCGGCAGTGTACAAGAAGTTATGGATATCGGTGGTGTGGCGCATTTAGCAGCCATTAAAGCCGGTATGCCTTTCTTACATTTCTTTGATGGTTTTAGAACTTCGCATGAACAACAAAAAATCGAAGTTATCGATTATGATGATTTTGCCAAAATGATCGACTATGATGCCTTGCAAAAATTCCGCGATAATGCTCTAAATCCTGAGCATCCCGTGGTACGCGGCACCAATCAAAATCCTGATATTTTCTTCCAAGCTCGCGAGGCTTGCTCGCCTTTTTATGAAGCAATCCCCGAAATTGTTGCCGATTATTTAGATCAAATTTCTAAGCTAACCGGCCGTGATTATCAATTATTCAACTACTATGGCGCAGCCGATGCCGAAGAAATTATCATTGCCATGGGTTCGGTATGTGATACCGCCGAGCAGGCTGTTGATCAACTAAATGCTCAAGGCCGTAAAGTTGGTTTGGTAAAAGTACGTTTATACCGTCCTTTTGCTACCAAATACTTCTTGGATTGCCTACCCAAAACCGTTAAGAAAATTGCCGTTTTGGATAGAATTAAAACCCCCGGTGCTCCCGGCGAGCCTTTATTCTTAGATGTAGTTTCGGCCTTCTATGGCAAGCAAAATGCACCTTTGATCATCGGTGGCCGTTATGGTTTAGGCAGCAAAGATACTATCCCTGCCGATATTATCGCCGCTTTTGATAATTTAGCTCAAGCCGAGCCTAAGCATAACTTTACCTTAAGCATTAATGACGATATCAGCCATACCTCTTTAGAGCGTGGTGTTATCGAGGATTTATTGCCTAAAGGCACCATTCAATGTAAGTTCTGGGGCTTAGGCTCCGATGGTACCGTTGGTGCTAATAAGCAGGCAGTTGATATTATCGGCGAACATACCGATATGTATGCTCAAGCTTATTTCTCCTATGATTCTAAAAAATCGGGCGGCATTACCGTTTCCCATTTACGCTTTGGCGAAAAGGAAATTAAAGCTCCTTATTTGATCAATCAAGCCGACTTTGTATCTTGCTCTAATCAAGCCTATGTAAATAGCTATGATGTTTTGGGCGGTATTAAAGATGGCGGTACCTTCTTATTAAACTGCGTTTGGGATATGCAGCAATTAGAAGAAAAATTGCCGGCTTCCTTTAAGCGTACCATTGCCAATAAAAACTTGCAATTCTATGTAATTAATGCGGTAGAAATTGCTGCTAACTTAGGTTTGGGCAATAGAATTAATATGGTTATGCAATCGGCCTTCTTTGCTTTAAGCAAGGTTATCCCATCCGATGTTGCGGTAAACGCTTTAAATAATTCGATTGAGCATGCCTATGGTAAAAAAGGCGAAAAAATCGTTAATATGAATAAAGAAGCCGTTAAGGCCGGCTTAGACAGCTATAAAAAAGTAGCTGTACCTGCTGTTTGGGCATTTGCCGAAGATAAAGCCGATGATACTTGCGCTAATTTGCCGGAATTTGTTAGCGATATTCTATTCCCGATGGCAGCCCAAAAAGGTGATGATTTGCCTGTTTCGGCCTTTGTTGGCCGTGAAGACGGTACTTTCCCTGTTTGCGGTTCGCAATATGAAAAGCGCGGTGTAGCCGCTTTTGTTCCCGAGTGGATTGCCGATAAATGCATTCAGTGCAATCAATGTTCTTATGTTTGCCCGCATGCTGCTATTCGTCCTTTCTTGGCTGATGAAGCCGAGATGGCCGCTGCTCCGGCCGGCTTTGATACCTTAAAAGCAACCGGTAAAGAATTGGCCGGCATGGGCTTTAGAATGCAAGTAACCCCCTTGGATTGCCAAGGCTGCGGTTCTTGCGCCACCATTTGCCCTGCTAAGGAAAAAGCCTTGGTTATGAAAACCATTGATTCGCAAAGCGAGCAAAATGCCCTTTGGGATTATGCTATTAACTTAAACGATAAAACCAAGTTGGTTGCTCCCAGCAATGTTAAAAACAGCCAATTCCAGCAGCCTTTACTCGAGTTCTCGGGTGCTTGCGCCGGTTGTGGCGAAACCCCGTATTGCAAATTGATTACCCAATTATACGGTGATAGAATGTTGATGGCTAATGCTACCGGTTGTTCTTCGATTTGGGGCGCTGCCGTACCGGCCATGCCCTTTACCGTAAATGCCGAAGGCAAAGGCCCTGCTTGGTGCAATAGCTTATTTGAAGACAATGCCGAATTTGGCTTTGGTTTATTCTTAGGTGCATCCGAGCAACGCAATCAATTAAAAGCCGTTATCGAAGATGCTTTGGCAGCTTGCGGCGAAAATTGCTCTTGCGGCGATATCCGCCCCTTATTGGTTGAGTGGGTAGAGAACTTTAAAAATGCCGAAAAATCTAAAGAAATCACTGCTAAATTGATTCCGTTATTAGAGGCTTCCGATGCGCCTGCCGCTAAGGAAATCTTAAAGCGTAAGGATCATTTGATTAAAAAGTCTTTCTGGGCCTTTGGTGGCGATGGTTGGGCTTATGATATCGGTTATGGTGGTTTAGACCATGTATTGGCATCGGGCGAAGATGTAAATATCTTTGTTTATGATACCGAAGTATATTCCAATACCGGTGGCCAAAGCTCTAAGGCTACTCCCACTGCCGCTATTGCTAAATTTGCCGCATCCGGCAAGCGCACCAAGAAAAAAGATTTGGGCATGATGGCCATGAGCTATGGCTATGTATATGTAGCCCAAATTGCAATGGGTGCCGATATGAATCAAACCCTAAAAGCCATTAAAGAGGCCGAGGCTTATGATGGTCCGTCCTTAATCATTGCCTATGCTACCTGCATTAACCATGGCGTAAAGGGTGGTATGGCCAATGCCATGCCCGAGATGAAGGAAGCTGTTGAAAGTGGCTACTGGCATTTATATCGCTTTAACCCCGATTTAAAAGATGCCGGCAAAAATCCTTTTATCCTTGATTCTAAAGAACCTTCCAAGCCGTTTAAAGATTTTATCGGCAAAGAAGTTCGCTATAGCTCTTTAAAATTGCAGTATCCGGAAGTAGCCGATGAGCTATTTGAGAAAACTGCTCAAGATGCCGCCGAAAGAATGGCCAGCTATAAAAAAATGGCTGAATAGTAAAAAAGGTAGTCGCAAATTAAAATTTTGCGACTACCTTTTTTTAATATAAAAATTTTAGCTCTTTACAAAAAGCAAAAAACTCATTCTTTAAAATAAATTATTTTTCTTGCATTATAGCTATATTTAGGGTATAATTTATAAGATTATTATGCCTATTATTAATAAAGGAGATTCTTATGATTTCAAATCAAATCAAAACCCCTAATCGCAATTTTACTTTAATTGCAGGCATTGCTATTCAGCTTTGCTTAGGGGTAGCTTATGTATGGAGCGTGTTCCAAACAGGGGTGGCCGAAACTTTATTCGGTGGCGATAATGCCGCAGCAGGCCTTTCCTACTCGATTTTACTGGCTTTTCTTACTTTAGGTAGTGTATTGGGTGGCAGCTTAAGCCGTAAAGTATCAATGCAAATGGTCGTTTTAACCGGTGGTATTATTTTAACTATTGGCTTTCTTTTGGCCTCTTTTACCAGCCCCGATTTTCCGCAATTATTATGGCTTACTTATGGTGGCTTAGGCGGCATTGGTATGGGCTTTTTGTATTCGCCCACAATTGCTTGTGTTCAAAAATTATTTCCTCATAAAAAAGGCTTTGTAACAGGTCTTATTGTTGCAGCATTGGGCATGGGTGGCGTGGTTTTTACCCCAATTATCGAAGCCTTAATTACTGCTTTTGGCGGCCAAGGTCAGGGCGAATTGATGACCTTTAGAATAATGGCGTTTATCTTTTTGGCCATCACTGTAATTGGCTCTTTCTTCTTTAGAATTCCGCCGGAGCCAATCAAAAAACAGGCAGGGGTAAAGGATGAAAATAGTATCGGCCAAATTATCAAAAACCCTACATTATATATTATTACTATCTCAATGATGCTAGCCTGCATGGGTGGCTTAATGATGATTGGCTTTGCCAAACCGATTGCCGTCGGCCGTGGCATGGTCGAAACCGCCACAATCGGGGTATTAATGATTTCTATCTTTAATGCTTTGGGGCGCTTATTATGGGGAATAATCTCGGATAAGCTGGGGCGTGCTAATACTTTAATTATTTTGATTATCGGCTCTTGCGTTTTGTCTTTATTAGTGGCTTTAGCCGAAGGCTATTGGATTTTTGTGATAATTGCCTTTATTGGCTTTTTCTATGGGGGGCTTTTATCAAATTACCCTTCATTAACGGCCGAGCTTTTGGGTGCCGAAAATGTGGCTACTAAATATGGTATTGTTTTATTGGGCTTTGGTGCCGGGGCAATTATCGCTTCTTATATTGCAGGCTATTTCCTAAATATTGCCGGTGATAATATGGATTTAATTTTCCCTGCTTTTGCTATTGCCTCTAGCTGCTCTTTTGTAAGCTTAATTTTGATGATTTATTTACGTAAGTTGCTAAAAAAATCTAAATAAAAATGCTATTAAGGTAAAAACAGACTTTAAAAGGATATTATGGGCACAGAAATTTTAATTTTAATATTTGTAATAGTATTTTCGGTAACTAATATTTTTTATATCGAGTTGATGGAACGAATGTTTAGTGATAAGCAAAATCGTTTTATTACTGCGATTTCGATATTACTTGTCGCAACCTTAGGGGCATTGATGCTGGAACTTTTCGGCTCAATGTCTGCTTTGGGTTATAGTATTATGCTTGCTCTATATACTATTATGGTTATGCTTTTATACCCTAAACAAAGTATACAAACCAAAATTGCCGGCCTTTTATCCTTTAATATTCATATTATGGTAGTTAGAGCCTTGGTGGTTTCGGTTACATCTTATTTGCTTAATACTGATATTTACGATTTAATGCAAGATCCAAACAGTTTTTGGCTTACCTTAATTTACACTTCCTTGGTCTGCAGTATTATTACTATAGCCATGCTACGCTTTATTCCGGCCAGATTTTTAAATGTGGTTAACCAAAAAACCGAATATCTAAACCTATACATAGCAATTTTGCTGTTGGCCAATATATATATGATTTTTAATGCTAATGTATATATTTATGATTTGGATTTTGATGGCCTGGCCTTGCATCAAATTGTTGTATCATTAACATGGCTTTTTGCAACATATGTTGGCATGTTTATGCTGGTTGGTTTTGATATTTTAAGAGAGTACCGTGAAGCGGCAGCCGATGATATTCTTTTTCGGCAAGTGGTAGCAGGGCATGCCATCTCGATTTTGGAGATGAATTGCAGCAAAGATCATATTATTCGTTTGATTATAAAGGATGAAGATCAGCAAATCGAGGCCGATTCTTATTCTAAATATGCTGAGCATGCTTTAAGGAACTTAATTCATCCCGATGATTATGCACAGGTTTTTGAGCAGCGGTCAATAAGCAATATTATTAGCCGTTATCAGGATGGTAAAAAAGAAAATTCTTTAGATGTTCGCATGATAATGGAAGATAAAAGTATTAAATGGGTGCGTTCTTTTGTATCGGCAGGCCCCGATAAGCAAAGCGGCGAAATAATAGCCTTAATTGCTTTAATGGATGATATCCATGAGAATAAGTTAAAGGAATTAGATTTAGAGCGTCAGGCACAGATAGATTCCTTGCTTGGCGCCTATAATAAGAAGGCTACCGAGCAATATATTCATGACCATTTGGTCAAGCATAAGGCCGGCAGCTTTTTTATGATTGATTTAGATAATTTTAAATCGATTAATGATACTTTTGGCCATTTATATGGCGATGATGTATTAAAAGAAGCATATACAAAAATAGTAAATAACTTTAGAAGTGGCGATATTATTGGCCGGGTTGGCGGCGATGAATTTGTGGTATTTATAATCAATAAAATCAATCAGGAAGAAATTAATCGTAAGGCCGCCGAATTATGTAAGCAATTGCAAAGAACATATAAACATAATGACCAAGAGGTGGAGATTTCTTGTAGTATAGGCATAGCTAATGCTCCCGAACATGGCATATGTTTTGAAGAATTATACCAAAAAGCGGATTTGGCAATGTATGTATGTAAAAAAGAGCATAAAAACGGCTATCAAGTATATAGTAGCGACTTAGAAGTATAAAAAAGGCTAAAAGCCCCATAGATATAAAAAAAAGTCTGTAACGAAAGTTACAGACTTTTAAAAAATTAGCGGCGTAAGCCTAAAGCATTGATAATTTTACGATAGCGATCGATATCTTTGCCTTTGATATAGCCTAAAAGATTGCGGCGCTGACCAACCATTTTTAATAAACCACGACGGCTATGAAAATCTTTTTTGTGAATTTTCAAATGGCCGGTTAAGTGATTGATTTGATGGGTAAGCAAAGCAATTTGTACTTCGGGCGAACCGGTATCGGTTTCATGCACCCGAAATTTTTCGATAATTGCTGTTTTAGTTGCGATATCCATGATTTTCCTCCTTCTTTATAATCGCCAATAACCGAGAAAACGTCGGAAAAATCGTATTTCCCAGATATGGTTTGTTAAAGTAAAAACTTTAACTTAGATATTTTAACATAGATATTTCTTTTTGGCAATAGTTTTGTCAAAAAAAACAACATGAATTTGCCAAAAAACTAAAAATAATTGAAATTTTTTGCCAAAATCAAATCGGTACTTGACTTTATATCCTAGTAATAGGTATAATGGTAGTATTATTGGCAAAGTGAGGTGATGGCAATTCAAGCGCAAGATGATTATAATGCCGAGTTTATAGCAATGACTGATGAAGATGTAGTAGAACTGGCGCGCAATGGCAATGGCGAGGCTCAGGAATACTTAATCAATAAATATAAAAACTTTGTAAGAGCCAAGGCGCGTTCTTACTTTTTAATCGGAGCGGATAAAGAGGATATCATTCAAGAAGGGATGATCGGCCTATACAAGGCTATCCGCGATTTTAGGGCGGACAAGCTATCTTCTTTTAGGGCTTTTGCCGAGCTTTGTATAACCAGGCAAATTATTACCGCCATCAAAACCGCTACCCGCCAAAAGCATATTCCGTTAAATTCCTATGTATCTTTAAATAAGCCGATTTATGATGAAGATAGCGATCGCACCTTGCTCGATGTAATTTCCGGCACCAGGATTACCGATCCGGAAGAATTGATTATCAGCAGGGAAGAGTTTGACGATATCGAGGCCAAAATGGGCGAAATTTTAAGCTCTTTAGAGTGGAAAGTGCTGATGTTTTACTTAGAAGGCAAAAGCTATCAAGAAATTGCCAATGATTTAGACCGGCATGTAAAATCGATTGATAATGCCTTACAAAGGGTTAAACGTAAATTGGAACGCTATTTGGAAAACCGCGAAATGGAAAAATAAGCCAAAGAATTAAACTAGTTATAAGCAGGGGTTATTTTATGTATAAAGTACTTATTGTGGATGATCAGTCAACTTCCCAAGATTTTATGAAGTATGTATTATTGCCGGCTAAAGATCGTTATAAAGTGGTTGATAGCCTTAATGATGCTGGCTTAGCCGAAGCCTATGCGGCTGCAAATAAGCTGGATTTGGTTTTGCTGGATATTTATACCAATGGTTCAGAAAACGGGCTTAAAGTGGCAGCAAGGCTTAAAAAAAGCTATCCTAAGATTAAAATTATTATGATAACATTTGCAATAGAGCAAAGCCTAATTAGCGAGGCCAGGCAGGCCGGCTGCGATGGTTTTTGGTATAAAGATCATAATGAAGGTGATTTGCTGGCAATGATTGATGCCGTAATGGCAGGGCAAACTTGCTATCCCGATAAGGCGCCGATAATTAAGATTGGGCAAGCCAAAAGCAGCGATTTTACGCCACAAGAATTGCGGGTATTAAGGGCTAAAACCAATGGTTATTCTAATGCCGAGGTATGCATGCAGCTTAATATTAAACCGCCAACCTTAGATTCGCATATTCGCAAATTAAAAACTAAAACCGGTTATGATAATATGTTGCAGTTGGTGGCCGATGTTGCAGCTCAACGATTTATTATTGTAGAAAACAGAGAATAAAAAAGGGGGTTGTCGCATTTGCGGCAGCCCCTTTATAAGTTATAAAAGGTTTCTTTTCTTTACTTAAAAGAAAAGGAAGATCTTAAAATTTACGCCGCCCTTTAGCCGGAATTTGATAAGGTTTTAACAGACATTCCTTGCCATTGCCAATTAAATCTTCGCGATGGGTTTCCTTTAAAGCTTGGATAATTAAGGCGCGGTTATTGGGCTTTTTCCATTGCAAAAGCGCCCTTTGCATGGCCTTTTCCTTAATGGTCTTGGCACTGTATATCGGCTGCATAGTAAAAGGATCAAGGCCGCTATAATACATGGCAGTTGAAATTGTGCCCGGGGTAGGGTAAAAGTCCTGCACTTGCTCGGGTTGAGTATTCTTTTTTCTTAAATATTCGGCCAAGTTTACGGCATCAATTAAACGACTGCCCGGATGGGAGCTCATTAAATAGGGGACTAAATACTGCTCTTTTTGATATTTATTATTCAAGGCCTGATACTGGCCGATAAAACGTTCATAAACATCGATTTTGGGCTTGCCCATATAGCCCAAAACGCGGTCGATACAATGCTCGGGCGCTACCTTTAATTGGCCGGAAATATGATACTTTACCAGCTCGGCAAAGAATTCTTTATCCTTAGAACATAGTAAATAATCATAGCGGATACCGCTTCTGATAAAAACTTTTTTAACGCCATCTAAGCTGCGCAAACGGCGCAATAATTTTAAGTAATCACGATGATCGGCATTCAAATGCTTACAGGGATTAGGCGCTAAACATTTGCGATCTTTACATAAGCCCTGCTTGGCTTGCTTAGAGCAGGATGGCTGTCTAAAATTAGCCGTAGGGCCGCCTACATCATTGATATAGCCTTTAAATAGGGGATGCTTAATCATTGCCTGGGCTTCTTTAACCAGGCTATCATGGCTGCGTGCGGTGATGGCTCGTCCTTGATGAAAGGCTAAAGCACAAAAATTGCAAGCTCCAAAGCAGCCTCTATTATGGATTAGGGAAAATCTAACTTCCTCAATCGCAGCTATGCCGCCTTGATCATCATAAATTGGATGAACCTCTTTAGTGTAGGGGAGGGCAAATACGGCATCTAGCTGCGCAGTGTTTAAAGGGGCTTGCGGTGGGTTAACTATCAAATATTGCTTATCATGCTGCTGAACTAAAGCCTGCCCCCGAACATAATCATGCTCTTGATATTCAATTTTAGTGGCCAGAGCATAGGCTTTTTTGTCTTGGCTTACCTGCTTATAGCCGGGCAATAAAATGGCCTCGCCATTAGCTACTTGTGTTTTTTGATTGCTTAAATAAGCAATGCCTTTAATATCGCTTAAAGCGGCCAAGGGCTGTTTTTTTTGCAAGCGGGCGGCAATTTCTAAGCTGGCGGCTTCGCCCATGCCATAGACCAGGATATCGGCCTTTGATTCTACTAAAATCGAAGGCTTAACTTGATCCGACCAATAATCATAATGGGCAAAGCGCCTTAAAGAGGCCTCTAAGCCGCCAATAATAATCGGAATATCGCCAAAGGCTTCTCTTGCCAGTTTACTATATACTATTGTGGCATAATCAGGCCTTAAACCTGCCTTTTTGCCGGGCGAGTAACTATCTTCTTTGCGCCTTTTTTTATTAACGCTATAATTGGCAACCATGCTATCTAAATTGCCGGCTCCAATAAAAACGCCTAAGCGGGGCTTGCCCATGGCCAAAATATCGGCCGGGCTTTTAAAATTAGGTTGTGCCAAATAAGCCACCCTAAAACCCTTGCTTTCTAAGCAGCGAGCAATAACCACACTGCCAAAGCTGGGATGATCTACATAGGCATCGCCGCAAATTATTAAAAAATCATACCAATACCAATCCCGATCAAGCATGTCTTGCTTATTAATTGCTAAAAAATCTTGCCTTTTTATTGTCATTTTTTTATCCTTATCATTTTAATTTAGCATATCCATTATAACATAAAAATCTCTCTAATAATAGTTATTTGCAATAATTTACTTGACATCTGGTAAAAAATGGTTTATAGTAAAGTTAGTTAAGTTTATTTTAAATTGAGGAGGTGGGCTTATGTATATTGGCTCGCATTATAATAGTTATTATAATCAGGTTTATGGCCAGAATAATTCTAGCGTTTATAAGCCTTATCAGCCTACCGGTACATATAATGCCGATCAACAAAATCCCTTTACCAGTTCGGGATCTGCTGCAGTAGGGCAGGTAACCGATTTAAAGGATAGCGCTAAGGCTTTAGATCAAGCCCTTAATGCCTTAAGTCATAATGCCATTAATAATTCCAGCAAGGCGGTTTCTTCTAATCAGGAAATTGCCGAGGTTGATGGCGGCAAAAATACTTATTTTTCCGATAAAACCTTGCAGGTAGAGCAGCTTGCCCAAAAGCAAATTAATACCGGCTCGGAATTAGCCACCGATAAGCAGGCTAATCTTAGCGGGCAGCAGCAATTTGCCATTACCGATGCGGCAGGTAATAGCCAAGAATTTTCTTTTTATGCCCATGGTGGCGAAACAAATCAGCAAATTTTAAGCAAAATGGCAGATACTATTAATGCGGCCGACTCTGCTTATACTGCTACTTTAAGCGTTAATTCTTTGAGCAATACCAGCAATATTAGTATTAGCAATAATCAAACCGGCGAGCAATCGGCCTTTTCTTTAAGCGATATTAGTGGCGATGCGGTTGCTTTAAGTGGCGCTAATCAAGTTAATCAACAGGCACAAGATGCAATTTATCAGCTTAATGGTCAAACAAATACCTCGGCCGATAATAGCATTAATTTAGGCAATGGCATCGAAGCCACCTTAATGCAGGCATCCGATCAGCAAGTAACTATTAGCCGTGGGCTTGATACCGATTTAGCCAAGCAGCAAATGGCCGATTTTGCCGAGGCCTATAATCAGCTTTATGGAACTGCTTTAGAGCATAGTGATGATAGCAAAACTTATGAATTGTTTCAGCAAATCATCGGGAATTCCCAAAATTATTTATCCACTTTGGCGCCTTTAGGCGTAGAGTTTGATCAAGAAGCCAAGATGTCTATCAATGAGGATAAGCTTAATCAAGCGGCTGAAGATGGCTCTTTAACTGCCTTTTTAGAGCAGAATACGTCTGCTAATTATGGTTATCTTAGCCAATTGGGGCGTATTGCCGATGATGTGCAGAATAATACTCAAAAATATATCAGCCAGGAGGCATTTGCCTTTAATGCCGATAATTTTTATAGCCAAAGCAGCCAACAGATTTATAATAATCTATTTAATCCTTGGCAATCTACCAATAGTTCTTATGGCAGTGCAGGCTGGTTATTTGATATAATGCTCTAAAAACTAAAAAGATTTATTCGATTTTTTACAAAAAATCGCAGAGGTTTGGCCTAGATGGGTTTAGCTAAAGCTAACCCACAACTAATGCACGTAAGGGGGCAGCGCCCCCAAGGTCTTAAACATAAAAAAGCTATCGCAAATTGCGATAGCTTTTTTTATATTTAAGTAATCGAAGGATACTAAACAATGATATAATAATCACAAAGCGATTATTATATAGCTTTATTTAATTCGCCGGAAATTCTCGGCCAAAGAGCGGCCAAGAATTTTTTATGGCACAAT
>CAYJBP010000063.1:0-14012 GCA_964368605.1 uncultured Peptococcaceae bacterium
ACCAAATAAAAAATCACTTGCCAAAAAGCAAGTGATTTTTTATTTGGTCGGAGCGACACGACTCGAACGTGCGGCCTCTACCACCCCAAGGTAGCGCTCTAGCCAAACTGAGCTACGCCCCGATAAATGCAACACTCAAATTATATACTATTTTTGCTTTTTTGTCAAGCATGTTTTGGTGATTTTGTTAAAATATTCTTTTTTTTTTAGAATTAACAAATATATATTGATACAATCTAACTTAAACTATATTGTCCTTTGTATATACTTATCATTATAGTTTAAAAATTATCCCCACAATTGCTCCAATTATTATGTAAAATATCGGATGACGCTTAAAAAATAAGACCAAAGTTAAAATAATTACAAAAATAATAAGCGCATTAATATCAAACAGCCAGGTTTGGCCAATTGCACCGCCAAAAGCTACCACAAAAAATAAATTTAAAGCCATCGCCAATATTAAACCGGCCACCGCCGGACGTAAGCCACCAAAGGCAGCTTTAACATTTTGATTTTGCCTAAAACGGCTCACAAAACGACAAATTAGCCCTGCTATAATTAATGACGGCATCGCTAGTGCCAAACTAGCTACAACACCACCGCCTAAGCCTGCAACCTGAAACCCCACATAAGTCGCCATATTTATGCCCAAAGGGCCGGGCGTAGATTCGGCAATTGCCACCATATTAACCAAATCATAATTTGTATACCAGCCGCTGCGTGCTGCCAAATCATATAAAAAAGGCAGGGAGGCTAGGCCGCCACCTACCGCAAAAAGTCCAATCTTAAAAAATTCCCATATCAATTGCCCGTAAATCATCGCTTACTCCTTGCCTAATTTTCGCTTTTCGAACTTTGCATGCCATAAAACACCTGCTATTGCCGATGCCAAAATTAAATATACCGGGTTTATATTGCTAAATAAAGAAAGCACTAATAAAATACAAAAAACCAGCAAAGAAAACTTACCCTTTATCGATGTCTTTACTAATTTTAAGGCAGTATCTAAAATTAAGGCGGCTACCGCTATCCTTATCCCGGCAAAAGCATGCTCTACCATAACCAAATCAAAAAAGCTACTCAGAAGAGCAGCTATAATCAAAATAATGATAATTGATGGCGTAATCACGCCCAAACCGGCAGCTATACCGCCCAATATCCCTCGCAAGGGATAGGCAATATACATGCCCATATTAATTGCAATTAGGCCGGGTGTGGATTGCGCCAAGGCATAGTAATCGAGCAAATCATCCTCATTAAGCCACTTATTTTGCTCTACAAAATCCCGTCTTAAAATTGGCAGCATAGCATAACCGCCACCAAATGTTACTGCTCCAATTTTAGCAAAACTTAAAAATATCTTTAATAATGAAATTGGCATTTTAAGCATAACCCCACTGCTAATCTATAATATCTTCGAGTAAAGCGCCGATTGACTCATTAAAAACCAAGTCACAACGACGATCATACGCGGTGGCATCCTTATTAATTAGCACCTTATAGCGGCCCTTAAATTTTTCGATTAAAGATGCCGCCGGATAAACGGCTAAAGATGTGCCGCCAATTATCAGCAAATCGGCCTTGGCAATGGCCTTTTGCGCCGAACGCAAAACTTTATAAGGCAATGCTTCTTCATATAAAACAATATCCGGGCGAATAATTGCCAGGCAATCGGCGCAATGCGGCAGCGGTTTTTGTTCGATAAGATAGGCTAAATCGTACTTTAATCCACAGTTTAAGCAATAATTGCGGGCAGCCGAGCCATGCAATTCCCAAACCGTTTTACTGCCGGCCGCCTGATGTAGCCCATCCACATTTTGGGTAATAATAGCCTTTAATTTGCCGGCATCCTCCAGGCGTGCCAAAGCATAGTGAGCCGCATTTGGCCTGGCCTTTTCATAAACCAAATTATCAAAATAATAATGATAAAAGTCGGCCGGATGCTCATAAAAAAAACTTGCCGATAGTATTGTTTCCGGCGGATAATCATATTTTCCGGCCTGCTGATAAAGGCCGTCGGCACTTCTAAAATCGGGAATATCGCTTTCGGTAGATACCCCTGCACCACCAAAAAAAACTATATTTCTGCTATCTTCTATCCAAGCTTTTAATAGGTGTTTTTGTTCCAAACTAGACATCTAATTCACTTCCTGTAATAATTTTTTAACATAATTAGGCAAAGCAAAAGAAGCCCGATGAATATCAATATTATAATAAAAGGTATCTAAGTTAAAAGCTTGCCAAGTAGCTAAATCGGCATCTTGCAATGGATCGAGTTTTTTGGATGCAAAACCAAAATACCAGTAACCCGAAGCATAAGTTGGAATATTAAAACCATAAATCCTCGCAATAGGAAAGCTAGAGCGGATTTTAGCATGCGCCTTTTTTAGCTCATAGGCATCTTCGGCATAAAAAGCGCCCTCATGCTGGTTAATCAATATACCATTATCGCTTAAAATACGATTGCAATTCATATAAAAATCCTTGGTAAAAAGCCCCTCGCCCGGGCCTGTTGGATCGGTGGAATCAACAATAATCAAATCATAAGCGCCATCTTTTTGCTGTGCCACAAATGATACACCATCACCAAAAATCAAATTAAGGCGAGGCTCATTATCAAAAATAGCTGCTGTTTGTGGTAAAAAACGGCTGCAAACTTGGCAAACCGTCTGGTCGATCTCCACCATATCAACGGCCTTTACCTGCGGATACCTGGCAACTTCTCGGGCTGTGCCGCCATCACCGCCACCTATTATCAGTACCTTTTTAATCTGCGGATTAACCGCAAAAGCAGGATGGCAAATCATATCATGATAAATAAACTCATCCTTTTCGGTTACCTGCACATAGCCATCTAAGGTCATAAAAGTGCCAAAGGTGTCGTTTTTTAAGATTAATAACTTTTGATACGGGGTTTGCTCGCGATGCAATACCTCTGCCTCTAAAGACAGCTTTACATCCGGGGAATGATACTCGGAATACCATAAATCATTCGATTTCAAAATAACCCTCCTCAAATTTGGGGCTCATCTGCATCTAAATATAGGCTTAATTGAACAAATACTTCATATTCTAAAACTCCAAAAAATCATCCATATCCATATTGCGGCCATAAAATATTTCATCACGTTCTTTATTCAATTTGGCCGTAATTTCTCTAATTTCAGCATCCGGCAAATCGTCTTTAGAAAAATGGAATAAATACTCATCAATATCTTCGGTACGAGATTTGCATTTAGTATGAAAAATATGCTCTTGATAAACATTAACATCAATCATCGCATATTTGCGCAAAATATCCTCTTCCAAATAATCCTGAATAGACATTAAATCATGATCTTTAAACAACTTTTTGCCGGTAATATCCCTGGTAAAGCCCCTTACCCGATAATCCATAGCCATAATATCGGCATCGAATTTATTGATTAAATAGTTAAGGGCATTTAAGGGCGAAATTTGGCCACAAGTAGAAATATCGATATCGGTACGGAAGGTACATACCCCACCATCGGGATGATATTCCGGATAAGTATGCACCGTTAAATGTGATTTGTCCAAATGGGCTAAGATAGTTTCGGTGCCGCTTAAAGTAGGCGGCAGCTTTTGATAATCGCCACCTTCGCAAATCAAAATTGTGGCCGAAGAGCCTTGTGGATCATAATCTTGTACTGCTACATTTAATACATGGGCACCGATAATATTGGTTACCTCATACAAAATACGAGTTAAACGCTCTGCATTATACTGCTCATCAATATATTCTATATAAGCCTTGCGATCTTCTACCGACTTAGTATAGCTAATTTCGTACATATTAAAGCTTAGGGTTTTGGTTAAATTATTAAAACCATGCAAAGCCATTTTGCTCCCGGGATGAGATGTTGCCACTGCTTGTCCTCCTTAAATAAACAAAAATACTCATTATGATTATAACATCAATTAACTAGTATTTACAAGTCTTATTGCTTAATTTTTAGCCTCCGCCGTCTTTTAGGCCAAAATAGGCCGCATAGTGGTAGCAAATATAGATATACCGCAAAAAAAACGGCATCAAACCCCACGCCCATCATTGCCAAAGGCGTAGCCGAGGCCACACTCCAGGGCAAAAGGCCGGATATAACTAAGGCCGTATCGCTAATATCCAAGGCTAAATCCTCCGAGCTTAGGCCATGCTCCTGATAAACCTCATGCTCGAATTCATATAAAAGCATCATGGCCAATGTTTGATTGCAAGTAAAAGCGCTTGTTGCAAAACCTGTGATTAATGTACCAATATATACCGAAGTCTTTTTAGCCAGCTTTACAGATAAATGATGAATAGGGCGTAAGATATCGGTGCCGGCAAAAATACCCGAATAGGCCGAAGCTAGCAGAATGATTAAGCAAACAGGCAGCATATCCAGCAGGCCGCCACCATTGATAATTGCAGCCAATTCCGGATTATTTGGCAAGTTATAGCCCCAAAACAAATCATAGCTTAATTTAGCAAAGCTAAGCCCTTGGCTAAAAACAGCAATAATAATAGCTAAAAATACGCTAACCGCCATCGAAATTACCACTTTAACTTTAAATACAGCTAAAATCAAAATAATCGCCGCCGGCATAGCCGCCAACCAGGACAGATTAAAAGCGCTGCTAAAGCTGTTTTGCATTGGCGCAATATCAATATTTAACGGTTGAGCCAAAGAAAGTAAGCCAAAAATTAATAAAGATAGCATAAAGGGCATAAAGCCGGCGCGATGCAAATTACGCAGATTTGTATAAATATTTGTTTTAGTCATCATGGCAATTAGGTTTACGGTTGATGAAAGGGGCGAGGCGCGATCGCCAAAATAGCAGCCACTAAGAACAGCCCCACCCACGATAGCCAGATTTGCATCTGCTGCTTTAGCTAAAACAACCAGTACCAAGCCCATGGTTCCGGCTGTGCCAAAGGATGTACCTAAAATAAAAGATATGCCTGTACAAAGCAAAAAGCAAAGCGGTAAAAATAGCCAAGGATGCAAAAGGCCGGTGGCATAATATACACAAAAGCCAACTGTACCGGCAGCTCGCCAGGCCGCTGTAAGCAGGCCGATTAATACAAAAATTAAAGTAATAGAGCTTGCCTTTTTTATACCATCCCAGGCAAAGCCGCTAATGGCCATTAAAGAAAACCCCTGCTTAAATGCTACCCAGCTAAAAGCTAACAAACCAAGCGCCAAAGCAATTAATAATGAAAACCCCAAGCTAAAGCTTAATATTAAAGCTAAAACCAAAACAATAAATGCCCCTAATAAGGCCATTAACTCATCCCCTGTTTTTTATTAGTTATATAAAATTATACTTAAATCTTCAAAGATTGTAAAGAATTATTATTGTAATTATCAATTGCTTTCCAATAAAAAAACCACCTTAAACAGCGGTGGTTTTTTATCCTTGGTTTATAATATTTTATCAGTCCTCGTCTTGATCATATTTATAGGATTCGCCGCCACAATGGGGGCACACTTTGCCTTTTTCCTTAAATGGCCGGCCAAAATGCTCGCCCTCTTCCATAACTGCATCTGTGGCTGCTTTAAATTTGGCTAAACAATCATCGCATTGATACATGTATCCCAACCTCTTAAATCCAGCCAAGTTGCTGGGCTACATATTGCAAAAGTACAGCATTCATACGCCAAATTGTGCGCTCGCTAACATGGATTACCTGTGCTGCTCCATATAAGGTATGGCTTTTTTTAAAATATACCATATCTAATAAAGCTTGCTTTTCCCTATCCTCTACCCTATCGCTATTGCTCAGCTTTGCAACTAAATCACCTATAGCTTGCGCCTCTCTTTGGATTTCGATTAGGCGCATCTGGCTTATTGGCTGATATTTGCCGCTAACTGTATCCAAGTACTTAAAGAGTCTTTTTTCATCTTGTTTTTGGTCGGTGCTTAGCTCTAGCTCTAATTGCTTAAGTACCTTTTTATTTTGCGGATAATTAAATAATATATCTTTGGCATGTCCCTTCCATTTATGATAAACTTTAGCCACGATTACCCCCCCATACTCTTGTGCTTATTTGCTAATATCTGACTTATTATCCTATTTTCCCCCTCCCTGATAAGTATAAACGCAGTTATGCGAATAATTTGTCACAATTTGTCAGCAAAATAAATTTTTTGACAATTTCTTCCTTTATACTAAACGATTTATGGGGGAAAAATCTGCCAAAGCTAGATTTATAGTAAATTAGGGGCTAATCATTGCCTAATATTGACGCTTTAAAATAAAAAAATGGCCTATCGCAAATTTGCGACAGACCATTCATTTTATATATGATGATTATATTAATCAGCAAGCAAAGCTTATTTTTTTAACCAGCTCATCATGCTTCTTAATTCTTTGCCTACTACCTCGATTTGATGCTCTTGGCCGGCTTTGGCTAAGGCATTAAACTGCGGACGGCCGGCTTGATTTTCAAGCAACCAATTTTTGGCAAAAACGCCATCTTGAATTTCCTTTAAGATTTGCTTCATCTCGGCACGGGTATCGTCATTAACAATTCTGGGACCGCTGATTAAATCGCCCCATTCGGCGGTATCGCTTACCGAATAACGCATCATGCTGATGCCGTTTTCATACATTAAATCTACAATTAGCTTTAATTCATGTAAGCATTCAAAATAGGCAATTTCCGGCTGATAACCGGCCTCTACCAAGGTTTCAAAACCGGCCATAACCAAATGCGATGCACCACCGCAAAGTACGGCTTGTTCGCCAAATAAATCGGTTTCGGTTTCTTCTTTAAATGTGGTTTCGATAACACCCGAACGGGTGCCGCCAATACCTTTAGCAAAAGCCAAGGCCAACTCTTTAGCTTGGCCGGAAGCATCTTGATAAATAGCGATAAGGCTGGGTACACCGCCGCCTTCGGTATAAGTGCGTCTTACCAAATGGCCGGGGCCTTTGGGGGCTACCATCATAACATCCACATTTGCAGGTGGCTTGATTTGACCAAAATGGATATTAAAGCCATGCGAAAAACTTAAAATATTGCCGGCTTCTAAATTAGGTAAAATATCTTCGGCATAAATTTTGCCTTGCAATTCATCAGGCACTAAGATATGAATAATATCTGCCCATTTAGCAGCTTCGGCAGTAGTTTTTACATCCCAGCCATCGGCAATAGCCAAATCATAATTGGCACCGCCTTTTCTTTGAGCAACGCAAACGGTTAAGCCGCTATCACGCAAATTTTGGGCTTGGGCATGGCCTTGGCTACCATAACCGATAATTGCAATCTTCTTATTCTCCAATAATGCTAAATTGGCATCATTATCATAATACATCTTTGCCATTTTCATCTTCCCTTCAAATTTAAAAATATAACTAACATCCTAAGATTATACCAGCTTTTAAAACACTTTTCAAGCAATAATTAAAAAAAACTTAAATATATTTTGTCGTCCACTGCTCGCAATTCCAAATATCGCTGGCAATATCACGATAAAAATCCGGCTCATGGCAAATTAGAATAATGCTACCCTTATAAGCAATTAAGGCGCGCTTTAATTCCTCTTTGGCCTCTACATCCAAGTGATTGGTCGGCTCGTCCAAAAGCAAAAGATTGCTTTGGCGATTAATCAATTTGCAAAGCTTTACTTTGGCCTGCTCGCCGCCGCTTAGCACTTTAAGCATGCTTTCGATATGCTTGGTCATTAGGCCGCATTTGGCTAAAGCGCTGCGCACCTGAAATTGACTAAAGGCCGGAAATTCCTGCCAAATTTCGTCGATGCAAGTGCGATGATCATGGTATTCGGTTTCCTGCTCGAAATAGCCTGTTTCCAGATAATCGCCCAGCTCGCAGCTACCGCTTAGGGGATTAATTTGGCCTAAAATACTGCGCAATAAGGTGGTTTTACCGATACCATTGGCGCCGGAAAATACAATTTTTTGGCCACGCTCCATCTCCAGATTTAGCGGTTTGGATAGGGGGCTATCATAGCCTATCACCAAATCCTTGGCCTTAAAAATAATTTTACCCGAAGCTTTAGCCTCTTTAAACACAAATTCCGGCTTGGGCTTTTCTTTAGCAAGCTCGATAATATCCATTTTATCAAGCTTTTTCTGGCGCGACATAGCCATATTCCTGGTCGAAACCCGGGCTTTATTCCTGGCCACAAAATCTTTTAATTCGTCGATTTCCTGTTGCTGACGACGATAGGCGCCTTCTAGCTGGCTTTTGCGCATTTGATAAACTTCTTGGAATTTATCATAATCGCCGGGATAGCGGTTTAGCTCGGCATTTTCCACATGATAAATAATATTTACCACACTGTTTAAAAAGGGAATATCATGCGAAATTAGGATAAAGGCATTTTCGTATTCATTTAAATAGCGTTTTAGCCATTCGATATGAATTTCGTCCAAATAGTTGGTCGGCTCGTCTAAGAGCAGGATATCGGGCTTGGCTAGCAGCAATTTGGCTAAAAGCAATTTGGTGCGTTGGCCACCGCTTAATTCGGAAACATCTTTATCAAGGCCGATATCAAATAAGCCCAAGGCACGGGCAACCTCCTCTACCTTGGCATCGATAATATAAAAATCGCGCATGGTTAGGGTATCTTGGATTTCGCCCAATTCTTCCAGCATTTTTTCTAATTGATCGGGGTCGGCATCGCCCATTTTATCGCAAAGATCATTCATTTTGGTTTCTAATTCAAACAGGGGGGCAAAGGCGGTTTTAAGCACATCACGCATGCTTTGGCCTTTGGCCAGCACTGTATGCTGATCTAAATAGCCTGTTTTTACATTTTTGGCCCATTCGATAATGCCTTCATCGGGCATTAAATCGCCGGTTACGATATTCATAAAGGTGGATTTACCTTCACCATTAGCACCTACAAAGCCAATATGCTCGCCTTTTAGCAGGCGAAAGCTTACATTTTTAAAGATGGCACGATCGCCAAAGCCATGGTTTAGGTTTTGTACATTTAAAATACTCATTTTGTTCTCCGTTTTTTTTATTCGGGTATTATCATACCATAGCTTTTGTTGCTAGGCAAGGGGTATTTTTGGGGAGCTGCCCCAAGCCTTGCGATTTTTTGGCAAAAAATCGCGTAAAACATTTTAGTTTACAGGATTTACGATTTGCTTTGCGAAACTATTACTTATAATAAAGGAGTTTTTTTATGAATAGTTATCCTTGCTTAAATGTGGATTGCGCCATTATTTACCGCAATGCTTGCTTATTGCGGCGCTTATGTTTAAATCATCATATTGAGCCTTTGGCTGTTATTAAGGGTTATAATGGGCTATCGCCGATTAATTCGGCCTTGTTTGCGGCCGGCTTTAGGCAGTTTGCCAGCTCACGTTTGGCGCATTTAGCCGCTATTAAGCAGCAATACCCTTTAGCTGCTACTTTTGCTTTACGCTTGCCTATGCTTAGCGAAATTGCGCAAGTAATTGCCTTTGCCGATTATAGCTTTAATAGTGAAGAGGCTGTTTTGGCGGCTTTAAATCAAGAGGCTGCTGCTTGCAATAAAACTCATAAGATAATATTAATGCGTGATTTAGGCGATTTGCGTGAAGGTGTTTTTACTACCGAAGCCCTACTTAAGCTGGCTCTTAAAATAGAGTTTGAGTTTGAGCATTTGCATTTAGCCGGTATTGCCAGCAATTTAACTTGCTATGGTTCGATTATCCCGGATACCACTAATTTGGGGCAATTGGCGGCTGATGCGGCTAATATCGAGGCAGCTATTGGCCGCAAGTTGGAGATTATTTCCGGCGGCAGCACATCTAGCTTGCCATTGGTTTATAGTGATAGCATGCCGGCTGCAATTAATCAGTTACGCTTGGGCGAATCTTTGATAGTGCCCTGCGATTTAATAGATTATTGGCAAGTAGATTTGCCGGGTTTAAGCAATGCCGGTTTGATATTGCAGGCTCAGATTATCGAGCTTAATACTAAACCAACCATGCCGATTGGCCAAATTGGGGTAGATGGCTTGGGTATAGCGCAGGAATATCAAGATAAAGGGCTACGCAAACGGGCCTTATTAGCGCTTGGCGTATTTGATGTAGGCGATATTGATAAATTAATTTGCCTTGATAAAGGCAGCTATATTTTGGGTGCAAGCAGTGACCACTTAATAGTAGATATTGAAGATAGCAAAATTGATTATCAGCTAGGCGATATCATCAACTTTCAGTTACACTATAAAGCAATGCTATTTACCACAGCCAACCCATTAATGAATATAAAATATATAAACGAATATTAAAAGTTTTAATCAATTTTTTTCAAAAAATTGCAGGGGGTATTGGGGGCAGAGCCCCCAAGGTCTTAAAGAGGTTTTAAGGCAACCCAAAAACAAAGCAAGCAAATTAAGCTAACTGATAAAAGCTGGCAGGAAAGCAAAATTGGCTTAAAACCGGCGCCTTTTGGCGAAGCCAAAACAGCCCTCAAGCTAAAGCAATAAAAGGGGCTGCCGCAATGCATCTGCGACAACCCCTTTTATTAATCTCTACTATTCATAATCACTATTAATAATCACGGTCCATAAAATGATAAATAATCATCGCCGCATCGCCACGGTTGATGGCTTGATCGGCAGCCAGCGGAGCGGCAGCATCTACCAATCCTAAGCCCTGCGCCAAAGCAGCATAGCCGCTTAAAGCCGGGTCGATTGCGGCAGCATCGCTAAATCCTAATTGATATATGCCCGGCAATGGTGCTGCTACCCCATAAGGGCTGGCCTTAATCAAAGCACTAATAAATTCGCCTTTGGTAATAACTCGGTCTAAATCCTGCTGGCCGGCGGCTAAAAAGCCCAATTGATAAGCCAATTGATAGGCAAAGTCCAATTCCTGCTCAATATCAAAAGAATAATCGGCGGTGCTAAGCAAAAGCTCTAGCATAGCAGCCTCGGTTAATGCAGCGGTGGGGTTTAGCTGGGTTTTATAATAACCAATCCCATAATCAGCCAATTTTTCTATTTCGGCACGATGCGCATAATCAGCCAAATCGCTGTATTCAATAGAGCTATAATTATCCCAATTACTATACTCACCCTCGCCGGTTAAGGCATCAATGGCAATTAAAGCCTCGCCATCTTTATCCAAAAAGCCATAAACTAATTGCATTTGATAAAGATAACCATAACCATATTCAAAAAATTCGGGATAATCCGAGGTTAAAGGGTCGATAGCCAGCGGTATGCTTTGATATTGCAATACGGTTTCCACACTATTGCGATAAATAGCCAAGGCCTCGGTTTCGCTGATAATATTCTCGGCAGAGGCAAAGGTAATATCCTCATCCCATTGATAGGTATAGTATAATAATTCGCCGGTATAGGGGTTTACCTCGGCAACTAAGAAGTTAGCGGCAAAATCATAACCATTAGCCTGCCGCATATAAGTAGCATAATTTAAACTTTGATAATTTTCATACTCTTCCAAAGCTGTTTGCTCAAAATAAGCACCATTAAGCTCGGTTAAATATTCGGCAATTTGGCCCTGAAAATCCTTAGTAGGCTCTTTGCTTAAATCATTGGCCATATAGGCGGGCATATAACTGTATAAATTCTGTAAAGAACCATCTTTAGCATCAACGGTAACTATTTTGCTAAATACAATGATACCATATTCATCGGTAATTTGCTTAAGTTCGGCCTCGGTAATACCCAAAGAAGCTGCATCGGCCTGGCGATAATATTCTAAAGTTGCATGATAAAGGCCTGCTTCTTCATCGATTAAAGCATAATCGGCACGCCCTAAAGTATATTGCTCGCCTAAGCCCAAAGCATTTAAAGCACGCAGCTTTTGGTCAAGAACATCTGCCGTTAATAAATCGGCAACCTGATCGATAAATTCACCTTCAACATCGGTTAAAGAAGCACCGCCGCTATCGGCATCATTGGCCATCGTGGCTTCCGCTTCTGCAGCCATAGCATCTTCTGTGCCATAACCATAAAAACCACGATCGCCCATAGCCTGGTCGGCCTCTTGATAAAGCTTAGCCATGTCCAAAATTTTACCATTTAGGGCATCTACATAATATTCGCCCATATAAGCGGGATGATACTCTAAGCGCGCCTCGGTGCCATCTTCAGGCAAATGATAGGCTAAATCCATTTCTAAATACTCGCTTAAACTATTGGCTGCGGTATGAGCAGCATGTGTAGCCTGATTAGAAGGGATTTCGCCAATATGCGATTGGCCAAAATAATCACAACGATAATGGGCAATGCTTAAATCGCTGCCATTAACTGTTATGCTAAAATATAAAGACGAAGGCAAACCATTAATATATACAGACCCATAAAAGCGATAATCTTCTTCGGTGCTATACCAAATAATATCATCAGCCGGGGCTAGGCTATAATTTTCAAAAGCGGCAATTTTAATAAATTGCTGGGCAGCAGCATAAGCGGCTGCAAATTCATGCTCGGCAAAACGGGGCGCAAATTGATGATAATTATAGTCCTGCTGATAATTATCATAACTATAATAATGAACAAAGCCGGTATCATCAACCTCTACAGTGATTTGCTGATAATCATTGCTCCAATTAAGATCCCAGCTGGTGCTTAAACCTTCCATACGACTATCGCCATAGAATTGATCATATTGATCGCCAATGGCCAATTTTTCCTTAACCAATAGGGTAATGGCCGCCAATTCTTCGGCCATAATATTATCTTCGGCCTCGATAGCAGGCTCGGGCATGGGCACCTCCTCCACCATTAATGGGGTTTCGGCCATTGCTATGCCG
The DNA here is from genome assembly GCA_964368605.1 of uncultured Peptococcaceae bacterium. GTDB lineage: Bacteria > Bacillota > Dehalobacteriia > UBA4068 > UBA4068 > CAYJBP01. The sequence goes on from CAYJBP010000063.1 coordinate 12,756, forward strand.
CTTAGCCCTAAGCTAAAGCAGGCAGCCAATACGGGAATAATTACTTTTTTCATCTTAAATCCTCCTTATAAATGATAATAATTGCATATCCTAAAGACGCTTTTCACTTAACTAATGTTCCCTCTTTTAAGGCCGTATCCTGCAAAATATATTAAACTTGAACCGATATTTATTACTAAATAAACTATTAATTAAAATCCCAGTAAAAAAGACAATTTAATCTTGTAAAAAACCCTATAATTTAGTACAATATATATTAGTTAATAAACTGTAATGAAAGGCAGGTTTAATTATGAATATTGGCTTTATCGGGGTTGGCATTATGGGCAAATCGATGGTGCGCAATTTGCTAAAGGCGGGGCATAGTCTTTATATTTACAGCCGCAGCAAGGATAAGGTAACAGATGTGCTGGCCGAAGGGGCAATTTGGCAAGATAGCGTAAAAGAATGTGCCGCCAATAGCCAAATTATTATGAGCATAGTGGGCTATCCCAGCGATGTAGAAGAAATTTATTTTGGTGCAGATGGCATTATCGAAAACGCAGCTAAAGGCAGCTATTTAATCGACCTTACCACCAGCAGTCCGGCTTTGGCCATTAAAATTGCCGACCAGGCCAAGCAAAAAAACCTAAAGGCCTTAGATGCACCTGTAACAGGGGGCGATATTGGGGCTAAAAATGGCACTTTATCGATTTTAGTAGGCGGCGAGCAGGCCGATTTTGATTATTGCCGCCCAATTTTTGAAGCGATTGGCCAGAATATCAGTTATATGGGCGCAAATGGTAGTGGTCAGCATGCTAAAATGTGTAATCAAATTGTAATTGCCGGCACAATCAGCGGCATTTGCGAAGCCTTAGCCTATGCCCAAGCCCATGATATCGATTTTGAGCTATTATATCAAGCCATAGCAGGCGGTGCCGCAGGTGGCAATCAAATGAATTATATTATCCCCAAAATACTGGCCGACGATTATCAACCCGGATTTTTTATTAAACATATCATTAAAGATTTAACCATAGCTAAAGAAGGCGCTAAAGCCCATAATATAGAGCTGGAAGTGCTTAATGCCACCTTAAAAAATTATCAAAAATTGCAAGATCAAGGGCATGGCAACCTGGGAACGCAAGGCCTATTTAAATTATTTGAATAAACGCTTATTGCTAAAGAGAATGGCTTTTATGGCCATTCTTTTTATACTGCAAAAAAGCCATTTCTCCTGGGCTTTAGAATTAAAAAAGGACTCAATTAGCTAAAACT
>CAYJBP010000064.1:0-13931 GCA_964368605.1 uncultured Peptococcaceae bacterium
GCTAAGGCCGTATAACTCGTCGCTTACGCTCCTCAAACATTACGGCCTTTATTTTTCATTTTCCAGACGGGGCAAAAACCGCCCCACCTGAAAAATGAAAAATACCGCTCCAACTACTTTTAGCTAGGTTAATAAATTATCTTATTGCATGGGCATTTTGGTCACAATCCTTATCTTCGTTCTTTATTCTTTTAGGGTATTCAACTTCGGTTCGGATTATATCGGCCACCCTAGGGAAAACGATATAATCCGAACCAAAGTTGAATACCCAAAATACAGCGGCAGCTAGCGGTGCAGCTACCACTTCCCATACCCCAAATCCTCCGCACAAACAATTTTAGCCCACAGGGGCTCTAAATTGGGTTTATCCTGAGCAATTATAATCGCTTGTGCCAAATATTGCTCGGCTAAGGCCAAATCTGCACCCTGATTATAATGTAATTGGGCAATTACTGCGCCTTCTTCTACATAATCGCCGCATTTGGCCTTTAAAACCAGGCCGGCAGCATAATCAATAGTATCTTCTTTATGCTTGCGCCCTGCCCCTAAGGCCAATGCTGCCAGGCCTATGTCCAATGCGGCAATTTGGCTTATATAACCGCTTTGCTTGGAGCAAAAATCTTTTACTAAGGCCGCTTGCGGCAAATTGCTAATATCGCCGCCTTGAGCCTTAATAAATTGCTCAAACTTAGCCTTGGCCTTGCCTTCGGTTAATAGCTTATTAGCCAAAACTCGCCCTTGCTCGCGACTGTCCGCTTTGCCGCTTAAACGGAAAATTTCGGCCGCTAATTCGCAGCAAAGTTCGGCCAAATCCCCTGCTTGTTGATTGCTTAATACTCGGTATGCCTCGCTAATCTCTAGGGCATTGCCAATATTATAACCCAAGGGTTGCTCCATCGACGATAATATCGCTGCCGCCTTTTGGCCTGCTTTAAGGCCTAAACCTACCATTAACGAGGCCAATTCTTCGGCCTGTTTAGCATCGGCCATAAAAGCGCCATTGCCATATTTAATATCCAGCATCAAAATATCCGCGCCTAAGGCCAGCTTTTTGCTCATAATACTGGCCGCAATCAGCGGAAAGCTGTTGACGGTAGCTGTAACATCACGCAAGGCATAGAGCTTTTTGTCGGCCGGGGTTAAATTGGCGGTTTGGCCGGTAAGGGCTAGGCCAATTTTATTAATTTGCGCCACAAAATCATCATTGGCTAAATCACAGCTAAAACCTGCTATGGCCTCAAGCTTATCAATAGTACCGCCGGTATGCCCCAGGCCGCGGCCGGACATTTTAGCCACCTTAAGGTCGCCTGCTGCTATCAGGGGCAGCAGAATTAGGCTTACCTTATCACCTACGCCGCCGCTGGAATGCTTGTCGACGGTTAAGCCGTCAATTTGGCTTAAATCCAGCTTATCGCCGGAATCACGCATGGCATAGGTAAGGTTGATGGCCTCATCTTCATTCATACCATTTAAGTAAATGGCCATCAATAAGGCTGCTGCCTGATAGTCATAAATACGGTCGGCCGTGTATTCTTGAATAAAATAGTCGATTTCGGCCTTGGTTAAGGCCAAATTATCCCTTTTTTGGGCAATAATATCGATAATATTCATATTTTCTCCTAAGTTTAGCCAATTTGCTCAACAATAGCACTAATCAAGGCCGCAAAATCATGCTCGGCTTGCTTAGAGGCCTCTAATACCTCTTCATGGCTAAGCGGATTTTGATTTAGGCCTGCTGCCGGATTGGTAATGCAGGATATGCCCAATACTTTAAGCCCCAAATGATTGGCCGCAATCGCCTCCGGCACGGTAGACATACCCACCGCATCAGCCCCCATAATCCTGGCCATTTTAATTTCGGCCGGGGTTTCGTAGCTGGGGCCGGGGAAGGCGATATAAACGCCCTCGGCAATATTTATGGCAAGCTCTTTGCCTTTAGCCATGGCAATAGCCGCTAAATCACGATTATAAGCCTCGCTCATATCGGGGAAGCGCGCCCCAAATTGATCGATATTCGGCCCGATTAAGGGGTTGAATCCTTGATAATTGATATGGTCTTTTATCACCATCAAAGTAGGTGGTTGAAAACCCTCGTTGATGCCGCCTGCGGCATTGGTGATGATGATTTGTTCAATACCCAATTGTGCCAACCAGCGCACCGGGGCAATAATATCGCTGGGGCTATGGCCTTCATAATAATGATAACGCCCGGCCATGAGGATAACCGGCTTGCCGGCCAGCTTGCCGCTATACATGGTGGCGCTATGGCCAATAACCGTCGATTGTGGCGCATAGGGGATGGCATCATAGGGCAGCGATTTGGCATCGGTTAGGCTTTTGGTTAAGGCCATCAAGCCCGAGCCTAGAATGATGGCGGTTTTGGCCAAATCTAAATGCTCGCTAATATAGGCCGCAGCCTCACCAACTTCGCTAATAATTTGTTCGGCAGTTTTAAAATCACTAAGCATAATAATTCTCCTTTTTAGTTTATTATTTTATCTAAAAAGCTGCTACCGGCCGTAGGCGGTTTAACTCCTAAATAAGCGGCTATGGTGGCACCTAAATCGGCAAAGCTGTTTAATAGGCCTAAATCGCAGGCCTTAACCTTAGGCCCATAAGCAATTAAAGGCACATTCTCTCGATTATGATCGGTGCCGGGGAAGGATGGGTCATTGCCATGGTCGGCGGTAATAAAAAGCAAATCATCCTCCTTAATTTGCGATAATATCTTGGGCAAAAACTGATCAAAGTCCAATAAGGCTTGGCCATAGCCTTCAATATCATTACGATGGCCATATAGCATATCAAAATCGACCAAATTGGCAAAGATTAGGCCATTATCGATGGTTTGCATGGCCTCGATAATGCCAGCCAAAGATTCCTGATTATTATGGGCGCTAAAGCTATCGGTAATGCCTTTGGCGGCAAAAATATCTTTGATTTTACCAATCGAAGCCACCGGCAAATTATTGGCCACTAAATTGCTTAGCAAATTGCCATCGGGAGGCAAAAGGGAATAATCATGGCGGTTTTCGGTGCGGTAAAAATTGCCGATATCGCCTTTAAAGGGTCTGGCAATTACCCGACCTACGCCATGCTCGCCTTGCAAAATATCGCGTGCCTTTTGGCAGGCTGCATATAATTCTGTAAGCGGAATAATATCCTCATGGGCGGCAACCTGAAAAACGCTATCGGCCGAGGTATAAACAATAAAATCGCCGCTAGCCACATGCTTTGCCCCTAATTCTTCAATAATCTTTATGCCCGAGGCTACTTTATTGCCCAAATAACCACGGCCTGTGGCTGCACAAAAAGCCTCGATAATCTCGGCGGGGAAGCCATTGGGGTAGGTGGGCATTGGTTTGGGCAAAATGATACCGCATATTTCCCAGTGGCCGCTGGTGGTATCCTTGCCCGAGGATTTAGGCGCCATTGCCCCAAAGGCCGCTTGGGCATTTTTGGCCGGCGGCACGGTAGGCAAGGAAAAAATATTGCCCAGCCCCATTTTTTGTAGATTAGGCAAGGCGGTATTGCTAATAGTTAAGGTATGCAGCAGGGTGTTTGCACCGATATCACCATAATTGGCCGCATCGGCGGCCTCGCCAATGCCTACGCTATCCAAAACAATAATAATTGCTCTTTTCACAAAATCACCTACTATTTAATTTATGTATATATAAGTATAGATTTCGGTTTAATAATCAAAATACCTGCCTAACTTAAATAAGGCAGGGTTTGGATTATTAAAGTAAGCATAAAAAAACAGGCAACCAATAATCAAACTTGGCTACCTGCTTTAATATAAAAAATAAATATTTATCTGCTATAAACTTCTTCGGGGTTTAATAATTGAATACCACTTTCTTTAAGGGCATCTTTGGCCAAATCCATTTTATCTACCTTAATGATATTAAGCGCAGTATCCTTACTGTTGCCAAAGAAGGCATAAATATATTCCACATTTATGCCTGCATTATCTAATGCAGTAAGGCCTTTATTGATGCCGCCGGGCACATCGGGAACTTCCATGGCTAAAACTTCGGTTTCCCGTACGGTAAAACCGCATTCTTTTAGGGCTTGATAGGCCTTAGATGGATCGTCTACAATTAAACGTAATATACCAAAATCGGAGGTATCGGCCACCGACAAAGCCCTAATATTGATATTATTGGCCGCCAAGCAACCGGTTACGGCGATTAAACGCCCTTGCTTATTTTCGATAAATACAGATATCTGCCTTACACTCATTTAAAATCCTCCTTTTACAACTAACTAATTAGTATATGTTTCGTTACAGATTAACTAATTTCCTGCTTTTACCTGGTAGGGGCGGCTTATTAAAGCTTGCGATTATCGGTAACATGCTTGGCCTTACCTTCGCTGCGCATAAGGCTATGCGGCTCAACTAGGGTAATCTTGCAAGCTAAACCTAAGGTAGATACCACTTTGCTCTTAATTGCCGAACGCAAATCTTCCAAAGCACGTACTTTGTCCGAGAGCATTTCTTCCGATACTTCTACCTGAATTTCCAGGGTATCTAAATTATCTATTCTGTCCACAATAATATGATAGTGCGGCGAGAGCATGCTTTCTTTCATGTCCATCAAAACGCTTTCGATTTGCGATGGGAAAACATTTACGCCACGGATAATCAGCATATCATCGGAACGGCCGATTACCTTATTCATCCGCACATGGGTGCGGCCGCAGCTGCAATCTTGATAGTTTAATGAAGTTAAATCCCTGGTACGATATCTAATCATCGGGATACCTTCTTTAGTTAAGCAGGTAAATACCAATTCGCCTATTTGGCCTTCGGGCAAGGGCTCGAGGGTGATTGGGTCGATAATTTCCGGATAAAAATGGTCTTCAAAAATATGCATACCATCTTTGGCGCTACATTCCATCGATACACCGGGGCCCATTACTTCGCTTAAGCCATAGATATCATAGGCATCGATGCCATAACTTTCTTCTAATTGGGCGCGCATTTCATTGGTCCATGGTTCGGCGCCAAAAATGCCTTGTTTTAAGGGCAGGGTTTTGGGGTCGATGCCCATTTCTTCCAGCACTTCCAGCATATAGAGGGCAAAGGATGGGGTGGCACATAGGGTGGTTGTGCCAAAATCATTAAGCAACATGGCTTGGCGCTGGGAATTACCGGTAGAGGTGGGAATAACCGATACGCCTAATTGTTCGGCACCATAATGCATGCCCAGGCCGCCGGTAAACAGGCCATAGCCATAGGAGATTTGTACGATATCTTCGGGGGTGCAGCCGGCCGAGCAAAGGCTGCGAGCGGCAACCTCCGACCATACTTGTAAGTCGTTACGGGTATAGCCAACGGTGGTGGGCTTGCCGGTGGTGCCGGATGAGGCATGCAAGCGCACAATTTGCGACATAGGCACGCCAAAGCGGCCAAAGGGGTAGCTATCGCGCAAATCTTGTTTGGTGGTAAAGGGCAATTTGGCTATATCTTTTAGGCTTTTTACATCTTCGGGAACCAGGCCTTTTTCTTGCATGGCTTGCCTAAAGGGTTCTACATTGTGGTAGGCATGGCTAACAATATTTTGTAATCTTGATAATTGCAATTCGGCCAATTGTTCACGGGGCATGGTTTCCAGCGGTTTGTTCCAGTACATAGTAATTCTCCTATCCATAATAAATATTTTATTAAATAAAAAACTCCATCCCCTGCTAGGGACGAAGTTATCCGTGTTACCACCCAAATTGATCTATAAAGATCCACTTTAGTTTCCGATAACGGGGAAAACCGTTCATTACTACTCAAAAATTTTAAATAAAATTTTCTTTAAAATGAAAGCTCGGGAGTGAATTTCCAAAAGGGCATTTATTTGGCTTACAGCCTGGGCCAAACTCTCTGTAAAATACCGTAAATTGTACTTATCTCCGTCATGGCATTGCGTATAATACTGATTAGTGATTATTATAACACAAAGCCTATATTTGTCAAGATTTTTTTAAGCATAATTTATGATTTTAAGGGTAAAATAAGTTTGACGATAAAGTCAATAAAAAATTTTAGGAGGATTTATAATGGCTAAAAATAATAAGAATAAGCAATTAAGCAATTGCAATGGTAAAAATCAAACTCAGAATCAAAATCAAAATCAAACCCAAAACAGCAGCATTAATAAGGGCGATTGCCAAACGGAAAATAAGTTAAATAATAAGATGCAAAATAAGCAATATTAGGTTAAGCATTGAAGATAATGGGGAGCGAGGTTTACTTCGCTCCTTTTATATTGGCGGCAAGTAGAAATTTTTTTAAAAGTAAAAAGCAATATAAATCAAGAAAAAAATCAATCTGGCGTAAAAGAACTTAAACCGTTTTGATTAAAGTCTTTTTACGCTAATTAAATAGTCATAAAAAATCTTAAAATCAAACATAAAAAAACAATAAATATTCCCCAAGCAGGAAAAACGCCATCCTTGGCGAATGTATTAATTTTGGTAGGTTTTGCAAATATTTTTGCTAATTAGGTAGCATTATATAGGTAGAATCGTCCGATTAAATTATATATGATTTTGAAGGGAGTAAATACCGTGGCCAAGCAAGAAATGAATGAATATAGCCAAACTTTAAATTTACCATTAACCGATTTTCCGATGCGAGGGGATTTGCCTAAAAGGGAGCCGGAATTTTTACAAAAATGGCAAGAGCAGGATATTTACCAAGCTGTTGCTCAAAAAAATGCCGGTAAACCCAAATTTATCCTCCATGATGGGCCGCCTTATGCCAATGGTGATATTCATTTAGGCCATGCCTTAAATAAAGTTCTGAAGGATATTGTCGTAAAATATCATTCGATGGCCGGCTTCGATGCCCCCTATGTGCCCGGCTGGGATACTCATGGCCTGCCGATTGAACAAAAAGCAATCAAAGATTTGGGTTTAAACCGTGAAAAAGTAGGCATTGTGCCCTTCCGCGAGCGTTGCGAAGAATATGCCCTTAAATATGTAAATATCCAGCGCGAACAGTTTAAGCGCTTAGGTGTGCGTGGCGATTGGGATAATCCCTATCTAACCTTGCAGCCGCATTTCGAGGCCGCTCAATTAGGGGCTTTTGGGGCGATGGCGCAAAAAGGCTTTATCTATAAAGGCCTAAAACCGATTTATTGGTGCCCCGATTGCGAAACAGCCTTGGCCGAGGCCGAGGTGGAATATCATGATCATAAATCGCCCAGCATTTATGTTAAATTTGCGGTTAATGATGGCAAAAATATTTTGCCCCAAGATGCCTTTGTGGTAATCTGGACCACCACCCCCTGGACTATTCCTGCCAATTTAGCTATTAGCTTGCATCCTAATTATGACTATGTTTTAATCGATTTAGAGGGCGAAAAACTATTAATCGCCAAAGAATTGGTCGATGCCTTCTTAAAAGATATTGGCTGCGAAAAAAGCTATACTGTTATTGGCGAATTTAAAGGCCGTGATTTAGAATATATTACCTGCAAGCACCCCTTATATGATCGTGATTCGCTATTGATTAACGGCGAGCATGTAACCTTAGAGGCCGGTACAGGCTGCGTTCATACTGCACCCGGCCATGGCCCCGATGACTTTTTTGTTTGCCAAAAATATAAAATTGCCGCCCTTTCGCCGGTTGATGGCAAGGGTATCTTTACCGCCGAGGCCGGTCGCTTTGAGGGCTTAGATACCGGTAAAGGCGCTAATAAAGCAATTATGCAGGCCTTAGAAGAGGTAGGCGCTTTAATGCATATGGCCATGATTAGCCATCAATATCCCCATTGCTGGCGCTGCCGCACCCCGATTTTATTCCGTGCCACCGAGCAATGGTTTGCCTCGGTAGATGGCTTTAGGCAGCAGGCCTTAGAGGCTATCGACCAGGTAAAATTCATCCCCGATTGGGGGCGTGATCGCATCTATAATATGGTGCATGATCGTGGCGATTGGTGTATTTCGCGTCAAAGAACCTGGGGTGTGCCAATTCCGATTTTTTATTGCAATGATTGCGATCAGTATTTGATTAATGAACAAACCATTAGCCATTTGCAGGAAATTGTTGGCAAGCAGGGATCTTCGGCCTGGTTTGCTTTAGATACCAAGGATTTATTGCCCAAAGATTGCGCCTGCCCCCATTGCGGCAGCCAGGATTTCCGCAAGGAAACCGATACCATGGATGTATGGTTTGATAGCGGTAGCTCGCATTTTGCCGTTTTAGAAAATGAAGAGCATTGGCCTAATCATAGCTGGCCGGCCGATTTATATTTAGAAGGCAGCGATCAGCATCGTGGCTGGTTCAATTCTTCGCTTTGTATTGCGGTTGCCAATCGTGGTACTGCCCCTTATCGCCGCGTGCTAACCCATGGTTTCTTGGTGGATGAGCAAGGCAAAAAGCAAAGTAAGTCCTTAGGCAATACCATTAGCCCTCTTGATGTAATCAAGGAAATGGGTGCTGATGTGCTGCGCCTTTGGGTAAGCTCTACCGATTATCGCTCCGATATTGCCAACTCTAAGGGTATCTTTAAGCAGGTTAGCGAAGCTTATCGCAAAATCCGCAATACTTCCCGTTATTTGCTGGGCAATCTTTATGATTTTGATTTAGCCAATGATTTAATCCCCTTTGCTAAATTGCCCGAAACCGATCGCCTAGCGATGATTAAATTAAATAAGCTAACCAAGCTGGTGCTGGATGCCTATGATAATTATGAATTCCATGTGGTTTATCATGCCATCCATAAATTCTGCGTGGTGGATATGAGCGCTTTTTATCTGGATCAAGCCAAAGATATTTTGTATACCCAAGCCCCCAATTCTTTTGAGCGCAAGGCTGTGCAAACCGTGCTTTATCATCTGGTAAACAGCTTAACCCGTCTTTTAGCTCCTATTTTATCATTTACCGCCGAAGAAATTTATATGTTTATGCCTAAAGAGGCTAATTCCCCAATTAGCGTTCAATTATTAGAAATGCCCCAGTTTGATGCCGAGATGGTTGATGAGCAATTAGAGGCCAAGTGGCAAATCCTTACCGATTTAAGGGAAATTGCTGCCAAGGAATTAGAGCTGGCCCGTAAAGAAAAAACGATTGGCCATTCCTTAGATGCCGCCTTAACTCTTTATCCCACCGCCGAGGCTTATTCTGTTTTGGCCAGCTTAAAAGAGCAATTGGCACGCTTATTTATCGTTTCGCAAATCGAGATTATGCCTGCCGATAGTGCTCGCCCCGCAAACTGCGGCGGCGAAGAGTTGATGGGCGTGGTTGTTGGCCATGCTAAAGGCCAAAAATGCAGCCGCTGCTGGATTTATGATGAAGCCACCGGCCAAGATAGCAATCATCCCGATACTTGCCCTCGTTGTGCGCAGGTTTTGGATCAATTGGCCGCTAAATAGTTATCATTTAGTTAATTGATATTTTTGAAATAGAAGGGGCTTAAGCCCTAAGAGGTAATTTAATGTTACATGATTATGTAAAAATCAATGTTAAAGCCGGCGATGGCGGCCAGGGTATGGTGGCCTTTAGACGGGAAAAATTTGTACCGATGGGTGGCCCCTCCGGCGGTGACGGCGGACGGGGCAGCCATATCATCTTTTGTGGCGATTCTAATTTGCGCACTTTGGTCGATTTTAAGTATCGCCGCCACTATAAAGGCCTAAAGGGCGATAATGGCGGTGCCAAAAATATGACCGGCGGCAATGCCGAGGATTTGCGCCTAAAAGTGCCTTTGGGCACGGTTATCCGTGATGAAGAAGGCCGTGTTTTGGCCGATATTATCAGCGAAGATCAGGAAATTATTGTGGCCCAAGGCGGCCGTGGCGGTTTTGGCAATAGCCATTTTTCGTCAGGGCGCAATAAAGCCCCCGAATTTGCCGAAAAAGGCGAGCCGGGCGAAGAGCGCTGGCTAATTCTCGAATTAAAATTATTGGCCGATGTAGGCCTAATCGGCATGCCTAATGCCGGCAAATCTACCTTAATATCTAAGGTATCGGCCGCTAATCCCAAAATTGCCAACTATCCTTTTACCACCTTAGAGCCTAATTTAGGCCTGGTACGCCTAAGCGATGAGGCCGACTTTGTGATGGCCGATTTGCCGGGTTTAATCGAAGGGGCGGCCACCGGTATTGGCTTGGGGCATCGCTTTTTGCGTCATGCCGAGCGTTGTCGGGTATTGGTGCATTTGCTGGATATGAACCCCTTTGACGAAGAGCGCAGCCCGGAAAAAGATTTTGCGATTATCCAAGAGGAATTACGCATATATCGGGAAGATTTTACCAGCCGTCCGCTTTTAGTGGTGGCCAATAAAATGGATATGCCCGAAGCCGAAGCCAATTTGGCCGCTTTAAAAGAGCATTTGGGCGAAGGCTATGAAATTATGGCTATTTCGGCCCTAAATGGCCAAGGCTTGCAGGAATTATTATGGCGCATTCATCAATTATTGCAAGAAGCGCCGCCGATTATCCTCAATAAGCAAGATGACGAAATAAAGCATACGATTGTGGAGGCCGAAGATCCCTTTATTATCGAAAGGGATGATAGTGGTACCTGGCATGTAAAAGGCAGCCGAGTAATCAAATTAGTAGATATGACCGACCTAAACAATGAGGCTGCCGTTTTAAGAATGCAGCGTATTTTTATTAAGATGGGCTTAGAAGATGCCCTTAAAGAGGCCGGGGTTAGCCTAGGCGATACGGTAAATATTGGCGGCAGCGAATTTGAGTATGCCGAATAGATTTTGCGGAGTATATTGTTGCTATGAATAAATGCAAACAGCCTTTAAAAATTGGGATTATGGGCGGCACATTCGACCCTATCCACTATGGGCACTTGGTAACGGCCGAGATTGCTCGCGCTAAGTTTAATTTAGATACGGTAATTTTTGTGCCGGCAGGACGGCCGCCGCATAAAGAAATCGAGGCCAAATACAGCGAGCATCGCTATATGATGACCTTTTTGGCTACGGTTACTAATCCCTATTTTCAGATTTCGCGCCTGGAATTAGAGCGTGAAGGGCTATCTTATACTTATGATACTTTATGTCGCTTTAAAGAGGAATACGGTGCCGATTGCCAGCTGCATTTTATTACCGGTGCCGATGCGATTAGGCAAATTTTTACTTGGAATAATGCCGAGCAATTATTTGGCTTATGCAACTTTATTGCAGCTACTCGCCCCGGCTATCAATTGGCAGAGCTTGCCGATTGGCCGCCTAATTTTAAAGATAAAATCAAATTGATGCAGGTACCGGCTTTAAGTATATCCTCTACCGATATTCGGCGGCGCATTAAAAATGGTCAGCCAATTAAGTATTTATTGCCCGAATCGGTAGAAAATTATATTCGCAAGCAAGGCCTATATTGGCAAGCGGAGGCCGAATGAATTATAGTAAGGAACAATGGCAGGCCTGGCAAGATCGCCTGCAAAAACAGCTTAGTCCGCCCCGTTATCGGCATAGTTTAGGGGTGGCGCAAACGGCCGCCGATTTGGCAAAAATTTATGGCTGCGATATAAATAAGGCTCGCTTAGCAGGCCTATTGCATGATATAGCCCGAGATTTGCAGCCGCCGCAGCTAATTGAGCAGGCTAAGCTTTATAATTTAGCGATCAGTGCCGATGATTTGGCCAGCCCCTTAATCCTCCATGCCCCCTTGGGAGCTAGGATTGCGGAGGCTAACTGGGGCATAACCGATAGTGAAGTTTTAGCGGCAATTAGCTATCATACCATACCCGATTTTAAAATGAGCGATTTGGCCAAAATTGTCTTTATTGCCGATAGCATTGAGCCGGAGCGCAGCGAATTTGCCGGCCTTGCCCAAATTAGGCAAACCGCTATTATCGATTTAAATCAAACGATGATTTTAATTTTGGCCGATAGTTTTGAGTTTTTAAAGGCTAAAAATCGACCAATTCATCCCAAATCGGCGCAAGTTTATCAAAAGCTTTGCGAGTTAGCATCAAATAGATAATAAGGAGATTATTATGGAAAACCAAGAATTATTGCTGCAATGTGTAAATTCGGCCAAAGAAAAGAAGGCCGAACAAATTATTAGCTTAGATTTAAAAGATTTATCCCTAATCGGCGATTATTTTTTAATTATGACCGCTAAAAATAATCGACAAGCGCAGGCTATTGCCGACGGCATTGCCGAGGATTTAAAAGAGCAGGGTATTAATGTTGGCCGCATGGAAGGCTATAATGAAGGCCGCTGGATTTTGGTGGATTTAAGCGCAGTAATTGTTCATATCTTCCAACAAGAAGAAAGAGAGTATTATAGCTTAGAAAAACTATGGGGCGATGCACCGCGCCAAAGCTATGATGACTAATAATTTTAAGGCTAATAGCTAAAATTAGGGCTTTAAAATAAAGCTCGAATTTAGCAAAAATCAAGCTAAAAAGGTCATGTATAATTATACGCAAAGATGTATATAAAATGTTGATAACTTGTTAAGAAAAATGACTTTTTTGTGATTTATTTAGATAATGCCAGTTAAACAGTATTGTGATATAAATGATAGATATGTGGAAAAAAAGAGTATAAAATTTCCTAAAATCACGAAAATCGGCAAAAAAAATGGTATTGCCTGCTTAACTAAATGCTGAAATGTCAAGGGTTTAATTATTAAAATTTCGATATATTTGGCTAATCGGCAGTTATAATAGGCTAAAAAAATTTTAACAATATTTTTTGGGAAATTATACATAAATATTACAAAACTTGTCGAAAAAGGTCAAGAGGAAGATTATGAATTTTGTAAAAAAGCATTGGTTAAAAAGCCGCTGGGTAGAAAACCAGCCCATGAATCAAAGCGAATTATTGCGGCAGAACAGCCAAATTAAGCAAGGTTTGGTAATGGGAATGCGTTTGGCGGTAATTGATGATCAGGCGGCAGCGGTGATAGCTGAAGGCCAACTGATTACTGTTTTTATGCCCGGCGCCTATCAATTAGAAGAGGATAAAATACCGGAGTTAAAGCCTGCCAAGGACTGCGATTGGCTATATCCTGCCCAACTTTACTATTTAAATTTGGCGCCATTTAATGATTGCCCATTTAGCAATACCGCCCCTTTATTATTGCGCGATCCCGATTTGGGTTTGCAGCAATTGAGCCTAAAGGGTAATTTTGAAATGCAAATAATCAACCCAACCATTTTTATGAGGGATATGGTTTTGGCGCAAGATTTTTGGCAATTAACCAAGCTAACCGATTATTTAACCCAATTATTAAGCGAGGCAATAATAACAGCAACTATTGCGCGTCCGCATCCATTAAGCAAATTAGACCAATTAAAGGCCGAGTTAGAGCATGATATATTTGGCCAAATAAATAATCAGTTTCGGCCATTAGGCTTACAAATAAACCGCTTAGATATAATAGAATTTGCGCCTTTAAAGCAAAACAAGCCGGCACAAATTAACTTTGATGAAGAAATTTTGGATCGCAACGACGATAGCATCTAAAGTTTTAATCAATTTTTTCCAAAAAATTGCGGGGTTTTAGGGGCAGAGCCCCTAAGGTCTTAAAAGGTTTTAAGCTAATAAAAACTAAGCAAGTAAATCTAAATACAGGTAAAAAAGCAGCAAGGGAAGAAAATTGGCTTAAAACCTGCGCCTTTTGGCGAAGCCAAAACAGCCCTGGATATAGCAATAAACTAATAATCATCATGGATACCCAAAAGGTAGCTGTTGCAAATATTTATATTTGCGACAGCCTCTTTTTTGGGTTTTTATGTTTTTTTGGTTGTTTGTTCTAATTTAGTCTTTTGCTGCTGATTGTTAACTGGATTGTAGGCTACTTACATTTTTCGGCAGATATTTTTGTTTACCGTATTCCGTGGGTTGAAATGCTTTCTTGTCCCTTCCAACATTAGCTTATATATTTACTTTTATCGCAGAGGGGAATGTTACTTTTTGGTCGCAAAAACTAACCAAAAACGACCGCTAATTGC
>CAYJBP010000065.1:0-8233 GCA_964368605.1 uncultured Peptococcaceae bacterium
TCGCTAATCTTTTAGGGTATGCAACTTCGGTTCGGATTACATAGGTTTCCCTAAGTTAGATATAATTTTACTAAAGGAGGAATATCATGAAACATATTTTTACCCTATTGCTTAGTCTTACCTTAATCTTTGGCCTGGTAACCACTGCTTTAGCCGAAGATAATAATATCCCCGAACCGGCGGCAACTGCCTCAATCAACCTGCCCTATGCCGATACTAATCATCTAAACGATGCCCAAAAGCTGGCTCTTAGCTCGCTTTATGATTTAGGTATTTTTAATGGTACTTTAATCGACGGCCAATTATTGTTTAGAGCCGATGCCTCTATATCCCGTGCCGAGTTTGCCAAGGCCGTTTGGGTATTAAGTGGCCTGGATTTAAAGGCCGATTTAGTCAATAATTTTAGCGATATCAGCGCCACCTACTGGGCTAGCCCCTATATCCTCAATGGCGTCGATCAGCAATGGTTTTTTGGCTATGATGATAATAGCTTTAAACCCCAAAATAATATCAGTTTTGAAGAAGTTATCACCGTAATTATGCGCATTGCCTACCCCGAGCTGGAAGCAAGCCTGGCCGATGACGATAATGGCTATACCCCTTATATCAATGCCGCCATCGAATACGGCATCATCACCGAAGCCATAGCCGAACTTAATCAAAACCAAGATGCCAGCCGCATTATTGTAGCCGAAATTATGTATAGCCTGCTCCAAAAGCAAAAAGCCCCTGTTAGCGGCATGGTTATCAGCAATGATGATCAAGGCTTAAGCCTAATTAGCGCCAATGGCAATCAGCATGATTTTGTAGCTAGCACCATTTTACCGGCCGATTTAATGCTGGGATCTTATTTGGAATTAACAACCGATCAAGGCCAAATTAGTGGCATTAGCCAAGCTATAAGCCCTAAAAAAGATACCGTTTATGCCCATATCGATGCCGCTTCGCAAACTATCACCATGCAAAACGATGATGATGGCACAGGCGAGTTTAGCGGTACCGAATATGATATTAGCAAGGCTACTATTTATATTGCCAATTATGGTATTAACCAGGCTTATAGCGATGATAGCTTTGATGGCCAGCGCCTTGCCGATGCCGATATCTTTAATGCCGATGGCATTTTAATAGCCGAGATGTGGCAGATTATTGATGCCGATCAAGAGCAAATCAATGCCCTTTATTTGGTTAATCCGTCCATCCGTTATACCGGCCTTTATTTTGCCAGCGTAAATGGCACCGGTCATAATAGCGATGGGGAGCATTATATTTTAAATGATGGCCAAAGCACTGCCTCGGCCGATAATCTTAGCTTGGAAATTCCTACATATGATAATAACGGCGCAGTAAACGGCAGTGAAGTTGTTACCGATAATTTAATTATCGCCTATACTTTAAATGCCGATGGCATTAGCGAGTATTATCCGCTGGTATTTAAGGATGTTGCTGAGGTGCTGCTTAATTTTGATCAAGCCGCATTTTTAGGGGATAGTGATGATAATTATCAGGTCTTGGATCTTGATAATAAGCAATTACAATTAGTAGATAAGTTCACCACCGGCGCAACTACAAACCAAAATTTCTATCCTTTGGCCGATTTTGATAGCAGCAATGGTTTTGTTCATATCATTGAAGATGATACCGACCCGAATAATCCTAGTATCAAGCGTTTTGGCCTGGCTGATGATTGCCAAATTTATCATGTTAAGGATGGCATAGAGCCGATTGATAGTGGCGATTTAAAGGATTTGCTGGCCGATAATGATGGTACTTCGAGGGTTAATGGTTTATTTAAAGATGGCGAAATAGTGGTATTGTTTTATACTATCGGTTCGGTAATTTAAAGTTTTTTTAGGAGGGTAATATGCAATTTAAATTAGTACATAATAATATTAATGTGGCCGATTTGGAAAAATCGCTGGCCTTTTATGATCAGGCCTTGGGCTTAAAGGAAGTAGAGCGCAAGGAGGCGGAAGATGGCAGTTTTATCATTGTTTATTTGGGTGATGGCATTAGCGATTGGCGTTTTGAGCTAACCTGGCTAAAGGATCATGCCTTCCCTTATAATTTGGGTGATAATGAGATTCATACTGCCTTTAGATGTGATGATTATGAGGCGGCCTTGGCTAAGCATCAGGAGATGGGCTGTGTTTGTTATATTAATGAGCAAATGGGCATTTATTTTATAGTAGATCCTGATGGATATTGGTTAGAGGTTTTGCCTGCTTGATTTTAGGGCAAGACTATGTTAGAATATGCTTATTAATTTTAAATAATGGAGGGAAAGAAAATGATTACAAAAGAGATGGGGATAATTGAATTAGTGGAGAAGTGGCCACATACTGCGCAGATTTTGATGCAGCATGGCATGGGATGCTTGGGATGTGCTGCTGCACATTTTGAGAATATAGAGCAAGGCGCATCGGCGCATGGCATTGATGTAGACAGTTTAATTGCTGCATTAAACCAATCTATAGAAGCATAAATGGTTGATAAAAAGAGGTTGTCGCAAAAAGCGGCAACCTTTTTTGTTTTAAAAGTTTTTGTATTACTTTTTACAAAAAGTAATGGTTTTAATCTCTTAATCTTTTATGGCCGCCATGGCCTTTATTTTTGCTAAACTTTTATCCAAATAATCGCCTAAAATTGTAAAATCTAAAAAAAGTTCTACAATTTAAACAATTTATTCATTTAATATCAAAGTTGCTTAAATTAACTTAGCTTAATACCTGTTAGTGTTTAGCTGCTTATTTAGTTTTGGCTAACTTGTTATCCAACTTGGTATTAAAATATTCTTAATATTCAATAAGAATTTCTTTTTATTTTTGATTATGTTATAATGGGTTTAAGCCAGTTAATGGGGCTAAAGTTTATGCCCACTGTTTAATTAGTATTGAGGAGGAGAAACAGTTAATGGTTAAAAAATCTTACCGGGTAACAGTGTTTGAGGATTTATGCAAAGCCTGTGGTATTTGTATAGAATTATGTCCTACCAAGGTATTCGTTGCCCAAGCCGATGGCAAATCTAAAGTTGAAAGTGAAGAACGCTGCACTTCGTGCCTAATGTGCGAAATGCATTGCCCCGACTTTTGTGTAGAAGTGGAGGAAAAAGCCAATGACTAATGTACGCTTAGTGCAAGGTAACGAGGCCTGCGCTTTAGGCGCTATTGCCGCCGGAGCCAGCTTTTATGCAGGATATCCCATCACCCCCTCTACCGAAGTTGCGGAGAATATGGCCGTTTTAATGCCCAAAGCAGGCAAAAAGTTTATCCAAATGGAGGACGAAATTGCTTCGATTGGTGCTATTATCGGTGCTTCATGTACCGGCGCTAAGGCCTTTACGGCTACTTCCGGCCCCGGCTTTTCTTTAATGCAAGAATTATTGGGCTATGCCTCGATGACCGAAGTTCCGATCGTATTAATTAATGTAATGCGTCCCGGCCCTTCTACCGGCTTGCCTACTTTATCGGCTCAAGGCGATGTTATGCAAGCCCGCTGGGGCACCCATGGCGACCATGCCATTATTGCCATTGCGCCCAGCTCGGTTACCGAAACCTATTTCGAAACCATTAATGCCTTTAATTTGGCCGAAAAATACCGCACCCCGGTTATCCTTTTATTAGATGAGGAAATTGGCCATTTAAGAGAGCGCTTTGATATCGAAGGCAAAGAGGTAGAGATTGTCGACCGCAAGCGCCCCACCTGTCCGCCCGAAGAATATTTGCCCTATAGCAATGAAGAGCCGGATGGCATCCCTGCTATGGCCGATTTTGGTACCGGCTATCATTATCATGTTACCGGCCTTACCCATAATCAAAAGGGTTTTTATACCAGTAAATTAGATGAAGTAGATACCTTTATCCGCCGCATCTATAATAAAATAGAAGACAAAGTGGACGAAATTGCCACCTTTGAAGAAGTTCATACCGAAGATGCCGAGGTTTTATTTATTGCCTATGGTAGCGTTGCCCGTACCGCCGAAGAAGTAGTTGAAGAAATGCGCGCCAACGGCCAAAAAGTTGGCTTATTGCGCCCAATTACCGTTTGGCCTTTCCACGAGGAAAAAATTAAAGCCGCTTGCGCCGGCAAAAAAGCCGTTATCGTGCCCGAAATGAATATGGGCCAATATGTAAGGGAAATAGAGCGCGTTGCTCCTAAAGATGTAAAAGTAATTTCCCATACCCGCGTAGACGGCGAATTAATTATGCCTCAGGAATTAATGGATTGTGTCAAGGAGGTGCTGTAAATGAAAGCGCATTATCAAAAGTATTTTCGCGGTAATTTGCCCCATATTTGGTGCGCAGGCTGCGGCAATGGCATTATCATGTCGGCCTGGGCTCGTGCCATGGAAAAAATGGGCTTAGATAATGAACAATGCGTAGGTGTATCCGGCATTGGTTGTTCTTCGCGTATTACCGGCTATTTAGATATGAACACCCTGCATACAGCCCATGGTAGAGCCTTGCCTTTTGCCACCGGCGTAAAAATGAGCAATCCCGACTTAAATGTATTTGTATTCTCGGGCGATGGCGATGCCATTGCTATCGGCGGCAATCATTTTATCCATGCCTGCCGCAGGGATATGGATATGACCATGATTATCTTTAATAATAATATTTACGGCATGACCGGCGGCCAGTTCTCGCCCTTAACTCCTTTGGGCAAAAACACCACCACTTCGCCTTATGGCTCTTTGCATCGCAGCTTTGATATCTGTGGCTTGGCCATTGGTGCCGGTGCTAGCTTTGTAGCTCGTGGCGATATTTATCATGCTCGTCAATTAACCGATTTAATCGTAGAAGCCCATCAGCATAAAGGCTTCTCGGTAATCGAAGTTATTGCAACCTGCCCGATTTCTTATGGTCGTCGCAATAAAATTCCGCATCCTGCCGATATGATGAATTATATCAAAGATAATACCATCAGCAAGGCTAAAGCCGAAAAGATGACCCCCGAAGAATTAGGCGATAAAATTATTATCGGCAAATTATACGAAGGCGAAGCCGTAGAATATAATGAGCAATACAATGCTATGGTAGAGCGCTTGAAAGGAGAGGGCAAATAATGACGATGGACTGGAAAATCCGCCTAAGCGGAACCGGTGGACAAGGGGTAATTAAGGCTGCGATGATATTAGCCGAAGCCGCCTTGGTAGATGGCAACAATGCCACACAATCGCAGGTATACGGCCCGGAATCCCGTGGTGGTTCTACCCGTGCCGAGGTAAATATTTCCGATAAAAAAATTCGTTTCCCCAAGGTGGAAACCCCCAATATGCTACTTTGCTTATCTAAAGAATCCTATAAAAAATACTCCGATAATATAGCCGAAGGCGGTATTTTAATCTTAGATGGCGATATTGGCAAAGGCGATAGCCATCCCGGCGTTAAAGTGTATCGTGCCGATATTACCGTTATTGCCCGTGAACAAATTGGTAATGAGATGTGCGCCAATGTGGTAGCCTTAGGTGTATTAAACGGCATTTGCAAAATGGTTACCGATGCCGGTATGGAAGAATCCTTGCGCCGCAACTTTAAGGCCAAGATTTTTGATATTAATACCAAAGCCTATCAAGCAGGCTTAAATGCTCCATTGATAGAAGAATAATCATAAAAGAGGCTGTCGCAGTTGCGACAGCCTCTTTTTTTGTATATAACGGTTATTGGTTTGATATTGTGGGCTGTTTTGGCTTTGCCAAAAGGCGTCGGCTTTAAGCTAATTACTTCCTTTGCTGCTCTTATTCCTCAATTTAGATTTGCTTGCTTAGTTTTTGGGTTGGCTTAAAACCTTTTAGACCTTGGGGGACGCTGCCCCCCAACCCCCCCTGCAATTTTTTGTAAAAGATTGAGTAAAACTTAAAAACAGTAGTTAATGCGACAGACCTTTTAACACAACTTTCCTTTAAATTCAGCTAGACAAAAGTATAAATAAATGGTATAATGCAAAATGTACTACTATATAGAATTTTTAGGAGGTTGTTTTAATGCTAGTATCAGGCAGCGAAGCTGTTGTACATATACTTAAACAATTAGGAGTTAAAACCATATTCGGTTATCCCGGTGGTATGGCTTTGCCTCTTTATGATAGCCTTTATCAATGCGGTATCGAACATATACTTACCCGTCATGAACAAGGAGCTATCCATGCCGCCGATGGCTATGCCCGGGCAACAGGCAAAGCCGGTGTTGTTATTGCTACCTCGGGCCCGGGGGCTACCAATTTAATTACCGGCATTGCTACCGCCAATATCGATAGCATCCCTTTGGTTTGCATTACCTGCCAGGTTAATTTGCCCCAGCTCGGCAAAGATTCCTTTCAGGAGGCCGATATATCCGGCATTACCACCCCTATCACCAAACATAATTTTATGATCAAAACCCCACAACTTTTGCCGGAAATTTTGCGTAAAGCCTTTTACTTGGCCGAAAGCGGTCGTCCCGGCCCTGTGGTTATCGATATCCCTCGCGATATCTTTGTATCTCAAATTAATTTAGACGATACCAATGAATTTGTTACCCGTGGCTATAATCCACCCTTTGCCGGCGATAATGACATGCTAAATACCATTACCGCTGCTATCAAGCAGGCCAAAAAGCCGCTGATTATCGCAGGTGGCGGCATTAAGCATAGCGGCATGGAAGCCTGCTTCCATCAATTTATCCAAAAAAGCGGCTTGCCCTATGTAAGCACTTTAATGGGTAATACCTATCATGATCCGCAAAGTATGCCCTTTAACCTGGGCATGCCCGGCATGCATGGCACTTATACCGCCAATATGGCTTTAAGCGAGGCCGATATAATTATTGCCCTGGGCATGCGTTTTGCCGATCGGGTTACCGGCAAAATAAGCGAGTTTGCGCCCCATGCCAAAATAGCCCATTTTGATATCGATGCCTCGGAAATAGGCAAATTAGTAAGAGTAGATTGGCCATTAATAGCAGATTTACGCTGGTCTTTACCGGCTTTACATCAAAATATCAGCGCTTGCGATATCCCGGCTTGGATGGAGCAAATTAGCCTTTGGCAAAAAGAGCAGCCTTTGGCCTATGCTAAGCAGCAAGCCTGCATTAAGCCGCAAGAGGTTATCCAGGCCATCAATCCGCTATTAAGCGAACAGGCCTATATTGTTACCGATGTAGGGCAGCATCAAATGTGGGCAGCCCAGTATAGTGCGGTTAAGCGTGCCAGAGGCTTTTTATCTTCGGGCGGCTTGGGCACGATGGGCTATGGCCTGCCGGCAGCAATTGGGGCGCAATTGGCCGACCCCAACGCCGATACCTGGGTTTATGTTGGCGATGGCGGCATTATGATGAATATTCAAGAAATTGCTACCGCCGTGGAGCATAATTTGCCGATTAAAATTATCGTTATGAATAATCATGGCCTGGGCATGGTGCGCCAATGGCAGCGTTTATTTTATGGCGGCCGTTATAGCGGCTCTAAGCATTATGCCGGCGTTGATTTTGCGGCAATGGCCAAGGCGATGGGCGCAGAGGGCTTAAAGGTAGAAAAACGGGAAGATTTGGCAGCGGCATTAGAGCAGGCAAAAAATTGTACCAAGCCGATTTTACTGGATATTTGGGTAGAAGATGACGAAAATGTATTGCCAATGGTAGCACCGGCCTCGGCTATAACCGAGATGATAGTTTATAAGGGGGATGAATAATGAAGTATAGCATAGCCGTATTAGTAGATAATCGCCCCGGGGTATTAACCCATATAGCAGGGCTTATTTCGCGCAGGGGTTTTAATATCGAAACTATTGCCGCATCCAGCACCGAAGAGGCGGAAATGACCCGTATTTCGATTTTGGTAGAGGCGGCCAGTGATCAGGAGCTGGAGCAATTAATTCAGCAATTAAACAAGCTGGTGGATGTTTGGTATGTATTAAATATGAGCAAAGAGGAGCGTATCTCGCGCGAGCTGGGCTTATTAAAGGTAAAGGCCGAGGAAGCGCATCGGGATCATATAACTAATTTGGTATCGATTTTTAGAGCCCGCATTGTGGATGTGCATCCGGAAACGATGGTAATCGAGGTAAGTGGTGATTCGGCCAAGATTGATGCCTTTTGCGAGATGATGAAAAATTATGGCATAATCGAGATTATCCGAACCGGCTCTATTTTCCTAAGCCGAAGCCCCGAAAGAGCGGCAGATAATGCGCCAAAAGTTATTCAACAAATAGGCTAAAAGCGGATTAAGAGGGGCTGTTGCAAATGCGACAACCCCTTTT
>CAYJBP010000065.1:8333-13836 GCA_964368605.1 uncultured Peptococcaceae bacterium
TAAGAGGGGCTGTTGCAAATGCGACAACCCCTTTTACTAAAAAGTTTTTGCTTTTGCTTTTTTTCAAAAAGCAAAGGTCTTAATCTTTTGACCTTATATCTTTCAATTATTAAGTAATTAGCTAATATTGGCCGGATAAGAACCTTTAAACAAAAGCAGGCTTAAATAGAATTAATAAAATTGAAAGATAGCTGCTATTTTTATTTGCGTAGCAAATAAAAATGAAGTGCCCTATCTTTATAATAAGGCTAGGCTGCATTACCCTGCGCCGCTTTGGCGCAAGCTGGATGTGCTGATTCTTGCTTTGCAAATAGAAATATCAGCTAAATCTTTCAAGCCATTAGCTTTCTGCCGCCTATTTATCACGCCATTAGTTTGCGTTCTTACTTACTTGCTTTTTTAGCTTGAAAGATTTAAAAGATATATTCTTTTTTTGTAAAAAAAGACCTCACTGCCCTTTACCAAGGTAAAGTCGCAGCTATGCACATAGCTATAGCTCAAAATCAAAGATTTTGGCTCTAGCTTAGAATCAAAAAAACTTTTAAGTTTGGCTCGGTATTCCTAAAAATGAATCTAAAAGCCGGCAAAATAAAAAAATTATTAACAAATCAAAAAAAAGCTTGCATATTTATTAATAATTGTATAAAATTATAAGTAATAAATGCAATATATAGTTAGGATAATTTATCGTGGATAATAATGTGGCCATTATCGTTAATCATCGTAAGCCTAAATGCTTAGAGCTATGTGGGCAATTGATTGCCTATCTCCGCCAACAAAATGTGCCCATTTTGGCTGATAAAGAACAATGTTTTTTTACAATCGACCAGCTTGCAGGCCACGATTTTAGCATGGTTACTTTAGCCATTGTTATCGGTGGCGATGGTACTATCCTTACCGCCGGCAGGCATTTGGCTCCTTTTAATGTACCAATATGTGGGGTTAATTTGGGGCGAGTAGGCTTCTTGGCCGAGGTAGAGCCCGAAAATTTACTGGCCATTTTGCCTTCAATTTTAGCCAAAGATTATCATATCCAGGAAAGAATGATGCTTAAATGCACTCATTTGCGCAATGAAGTAGAAATTGATTGCGGCCATGCCTTCAATGATGTGGTGCTCAATAATAGTATTTACGCAGGTACAGTGCAGTTTGATCTTAGTATCGACAATCAATATATCCATTCCTATCAGGCCGATGGCCTAATTGTTTCCAGCCCAACCGGCTCTACCGGTTATTCCTTTTCGGCAGGCGGCCCGATTATTATGCCGGAAATGGACTTGCTGCTAATTTTGCCAATTTGCCCGCATACCTTTTTTTCGCGGCCGATTGTAGCAGCCTCTACCAGCGTGGTACAGGTATTATGCAGCGATTTTAATGATGATGTAATTTTAAGCATGGATGGCCAATACTGTTTTGATATTCAAAGAGGGGATATTTTGCGCATCGCAGTTAGCGAATATAGGGTTAAATTAATTAGGCTGGAAACCGGCTCGCAATTTATGCGGATTAAGCGCAAACTGTATCAATCATGAATAATATACCAACATTATTTTTAAAAGCTACCGAAATGGCGCAGCTGCTTTTGGCCTTAAAAGTAAAGCCCGGCGATACGGTAATTGATGCCACAGCCGGCAAAGGCCGCGATACCTGCTTTTTAGCCGCCTTGGTTAAAGAGCAAGGCAAGGTTTGGGCCTTTGATAGGCAAAAGCAGGCCTGCTTGCTTACCCAGTCGTCTTTGGTTGCCCAAGGGCTGGCCGAGCGGGTTAAGGTTATTTGTGATGATCATGCCAATATAGGCGATTATCCGATTCTTGCCGCGCATGCTGCCATTTTTAATTTAGGTTATTTGCCGGGTGGTAATCATCAAATTATTAGCAAGCCTAAAAGCACAGTTAAGGCTTTAGATGCTGTTTTTGATGCATTAGTTGCAAATGGCATAATCGTAATTGTGGGTTATAGCGGTCATGATGGTGGGCCGGAGGAATTGGCGGCCATCAAAAACTGGTATCAAAAGCTAAGCCCCGACCAGGCTCAAATTATGGAGATTAGCTATCCGGCCAAAAATAATGCACCGAGCATACTTGTGATAGAAAAGAGGGAAATATGATTAAAAATCGCAGGCACAAATTGATTAGGGAGATTATCGAGCAAAAGAATATCGAAACTCAATGCCAGCTAACCGACGAGCTGCGCAGCCATGGTTTTAATGTAACGCAGGCTACTGTTTCCCGCGATATTAAGGAAATGGGTCTGATTAAAACCGCCTCTAGCGAAAGCGCGTTTCGTTACAGTTTCCCTGCCGGCATGATGGCCGGCAATGCCTTCGACCGCACCAAAAGAATGCTGCGGGATAATTTGATTAAAGCCGAAATTAGCAATAATATTATTGTGGTAAAAACTTTGCCCGGCATGGCGCAAGGCGTGGCCTTTTGCCTGGATAGCTTGGGTTGGAAGGAAATTATCGGCACGGTGGCCGGCGATGATAATATTATTTTGGTGATGCGTGAAGGAGAAGACGGCGCTAAATTAGCGGAAAATATTTTAAATTTAGCCCATTAATTTATTATGCTCTATGAAATTTATGTCGAAAATTTGGCTTTAATTCGCAAGTTGCGGCTTAAGTTGGCCGAGGGTTTAAATGCCCTAAGCGGCGAGGCCGGGGCAGGAAAATCCCTGGTAGTGGACGCTGTTTCGCTATTAATCGGGGCCAGAGCCAATGAAAGTTTTATTCGTAGCGGCGCCGATAGCTGTTTAATAGAGGGGGTTTTTATGCCCCCGTTTTCGGCTGCCCTAAAAGCCGAAATGGCCGAACAAAATTTAAGCCTAGAGGATGATATCATCATTCTAAGCAGGGAATTAAACCGTAATGGGCGCAGTATTTGCCGCCTAAATCATCGGCCCTTGCCTTTAGCGGCCTTGCGCAAAATAGGGCGGCTATTAATAAATATTCATGGTCAAATGGAACATATGCTTTTGCTGGAAGAAGAGCAGCAATTAATTTTAACCGATAATTTTGGCGGCGAGCAGCTTTTAAGCTGCAAGGAGCAGGTTAGCAAGCTTTATGGCCAAATGCGATTAGCGCAAAAAAACCTGGATTTTTTTACTGTAAATACCCAAGAGCGGCAGGCCAAAATTGCCCTTTTGGAAAAACAAAATAGCGAATTGGACACAGCCGAGCTTGTGGCCGACGAAGAGGATGATTTGCGCCTTGAGGCCAAGCGCCTAAACAGCAGCGAGCATTTGCTAAAGATAAATAATGAGGCCTTGGATGCCTTTAATCAACGGGAAGGCCTCATTGATTTGGCCGATTTAGCCCGTAATAATTTACATAAAACTCTCGATTATGATCCTGCCCTTGCGCCTTTAAGCCAAAGACTGGACAACCTTTATTATGAGGCGGCCGATATAGCGCATGAGCTGGCCAAATACCAAAGCGGTATCGACCAGGACAGTTATCGACTAGAGCAGGTCGAAAGCCGCTTAGGCCTATTATCACGCTTAAAAAAGAAGTATAATTGTACGGCCGATGATTTGCTAATTAAACATCAATCGATAAAGGACGAGCTAGAGGAGCTGTTTGCCAGTGATGATAGCGGCCCATTTTTAGAGGCAGCTTTGGCTAAAGCCCAAAAGGATTATCATGAGCAGGCGGCTAAATTAAGCAAGCTGCGCCAAAAATCGGGGCAGGAGCTGGCCGCAAAAATCACGGAAGAATTGCATTTGCTTAATATGAGCCATGCTCAATTTGCCATCGATTTGCCTGCTAGCCCACCCAGCGCCCTAGGTGTGGAAAAAGCTGTATTTATGATTAAAACCAATATTGGCGAGCAATTTGCCCCGGTGCAAAAAATTGCTTCAGGCGGCGAACTATCGCGTATTGTTTTGGGCATGAAGGTAATCTTGGCCGAGCTGGATGCCGTCCCCACCGTGGTTTTCGACGAGGTGGATACCGGCTTAAGCGGCAAAGCCTTAAACAGCGTGGCCGAGCGCTTGGCTTTTGTGGCCAAAAGCAATCAGGCCATCGTGGTAACCCATGCCCCGCTGATGGCTGCTGCGGCCGATTATCAGCTGCGTGTGGATAAGCAAATTGTCGATGACCGCACCGAAATAAGCATCGAAATCCTCGACGATAATGAACGCCTAAACGAACTTTCGCGAATGATAGCAGGCGATAATTTCAGCAGTACCACCCTTAATCAAGCAAGGGAAATGCTAGCTTATTTTCATCCT
Organism: uncultured Peptococcaceae bacterium; assembly: GCA_964368605.1. GTDB lineage: Bacteria > Bacillota > Dehalobacteriia > UBA4068 > UBA4068 > CAYJBP01. Next base: position 12,564 of record CAYJBP010000065.1, read on the forward strand.
TGATAAGGGTTAACATGAATTAGGCAATGCTTGATTTGCGAATTAGCGCTTTCCAGCTTATCATGCAAATCTTCGGCAATCTGATGAGCCTCGATAAGGCTTAAATCAGCAGCTACGGCAATCTCTATATCTACATAAATCTTAGCACCATGGCGGCGGGTTTTTAGCAAATCCAAAGCCATGGTTCTTTTATCTTGCTCGATAATCTCGATAATTTGTTGCTCTACTTCGTTATCGGCGGCGGTATCGGTTAATTGCTCGATGGCCGTTTTAGCCAAATCAAAAGCAGTTTTAAGGATAATTAAGCAAATAATAATGGCAGCAATAGGGTCTAGCAGGGGAAAGCCCAGCATAGCACCGCCAATACCAATTAAACTACCCACGGTAGATAAAGAATCAGAGCGATGATGATGGGCATCGGCCGCCAAAGCCGCCGAATTGATTTTGCGGGCAGCAGCCATGGTATAATGATACATCAATTCCTTAACAATTAGCGACACTATTGCCCCCACTAAAGCCAGGCTACCGGGAGTAGTAATTTGGCTGGGATTTTGCAGTTTAGTAAAGGTATCCAGCCCCAAGCCAATGGCCACCGCAGCCAGCAATAAGGCCACGCCAATGGTAAAAATACTTTCGATGCGCTCATGGCCATAAGGGTGGTTTTTATCCTCTTCTTTATAGGCAATTCGCAAGCCAAAAAGAACAAAAACGCTGCTTAGCACATCCGATACCGTATGAATAGCATCGCTTATTAAGGCCTGAGAATTAGCTATTATCCCGGCTGCTAATTTAATTATGCTTAAAAGAATATTGGCAATAATCGTATTAACAATAACTTTATTTCCTAATTTAAGATCGGCATTTTGGGTTGCATTTGCCATAACTATTCCTCCTAAATAAACAAAAAAATGCCGGACTTTTGTCCCGCATTCGCTGTCTAAATGACCCGGCCTTTCGGCCTGACTAAAATATTTATTTTTATTTATTATAGTATATGTTGGCTGCTTTGTCAAGTTGCAATTTTGGCCAAAATTTTATTAATTAACCATGCTAGCAGGCAAGGGCAAATTTAAGCTGGTATTAAAAATAATCATTAAGCTTAACTTATTTTTCTTGCAGGAAATTGGTCAATCTGTTATAATAGGGATAACCGAGTAAGCTGGATGAACGCAAGTTAAAGCCAAAGCTTTAATTTGAGGAAAGTCCGGGCACCATAGAGCAGGATGCCGGCTAACGGCCGGTGGGGGCAACCCTAAGGATAGTGCCACAGAAA
>CAYJBP010000066.1:0-13762 GCA_964368605.1 uncultured Peptococcaceae bacterium
GCGGATATTGAAATTGTGGCCGGCAATTTTAGTTCATGGCATGAAAATAGGCAGCGAAGGGATAATTTTGAACAAAACTTAAACCTAAAGCTAAAAAAGGAAATAACCAGGTTAACGACGACGGCCAAGGAAAAGGCGGCTTGGTCTGATCGGGTTGAGAAAACCAAATATCATACCAAAAATTCCGGATTGCGGCCTGATCGGGGCTATATTGGCCATCAGGCGGCTAAAATGATGCAGCGCTCTAAATCTATCGAAGCAAGAATTAATAATCAAATTAAAGAAAAAGAAAGCTTGCTTAAAAATATTGATAGGGCGGATAGTTTAAAAATAAGCCCCCTTGCTTTTCATGCCAAAAGGCTATTGCAAGGGCGGCAAATTGCGATTAAATATGGACAAAACATGGTTTTAAGCGGCCTGGATTTTGAGATTTTTCAGGGTCAAAAAGTAAATATTAAAGGCCAAAACGGCAGCGGTAAATCCAGCCTAATTAAGCTTATTTTGGGCGAAGATATTAATTATGATGGCGATTTTTTTAAAGCGCAGGGGCTAATAATATCGTATATTTCTCAGGATACAGGCTATTTAAAAGGCAACTTAACCGATTTTGAGGCTAAAGAACAGCTAGATATTAGCCTGTTTAGAAGCATCCTTAGCAAGCTGGGTTTAGCCAGGAATAGCTTTGAGCAAAAGCTGGAAAGATATAGTGCCGGCCAAAAGAAAAAGCTGCTAATTGCCAAATCGCTATCCCAAAAAGCCCATATTTATATTTGGGACGAGCCTCTAAATTATATTGATATTCTTTCGCGCATCCAAATCGAAAACTTACTTAAGACGGCCAATATCACCTTGCTTTTTGTGGAGCATGATCAAATGTTTTGCGATAATATAGCCGATAAAACGATTAATTTATCCTAGCTATTGCTGCGTATTATAGGCAGCTGCGAGGATTATCAGGGTTTATGGCAAACAAAAAAGGCTGCAATTTTTGCAGCCTTTTAATAAATAGCTTTTTAAAGCGAATTAGCAAATAATTCCCGTGTGGTAAGCACTATTTCTAAATTACCATTGCGAGTTCTAATCTCATCAATAAATTCTTTTTCCCGGCTCGGGTCTTTTAAATCAACCTCATAGCTTAACTTAAATAAGCTGCCCATGCCGGTGGTTTTAGAGGCCATCAAATTGGCCGAATTGGTATAGGTTGCAAATAAATCATCAAAAACATCGGTATAATTTAAGTTTTCGGGAATGGTAATATGTAAGCTGCGATTATTATTTTTTTGCTCGCCAAAATTAGTGGCATTAAGCAAATAAGAAAATACGCAAGCAATTATCGAAAAAAGTACAGCATAACCAACATAGCCCATGCCTACGGCCAACCCGGTGCCCATGGCGGTAAATACTGCCCCAATTTCTTTAGCAGTACCCGGCACCGAACGAAAGCGCACCAAACTAAAAGCACCTGCTACAGCAACACCGGCACCAATATTGCCGTTTACCATAATAATTACCATAGCCACCACCACAGGCAGCAAAGCTAAAGTCATTACAAAGCCCTTGGTGCATTTGGTTTTATGGGTATATACCTTGGCGGTTAAAATTCCTAATAAAATAGCTGTTACCATGCAAATAAAAAATTGCGAAAATGTAATAATTGCGGTATCTCCTGTATTGAATAAACCATTAAAAAGTTGATTAAGCATTTGATATTCTCCTTTGCTCATCTAAGTATTGAGGCAAAATATATTGATTATATCCCTTGCCATATTTGGAAAAAGATATCCGATAAATCTCATTTTCCTTGAGGAAATTTAAAAACCAAAAGGGTAGCCCGTTTACTGTTTTTACTTCCATTAAAACAAATTGATCGCTTAAAATGGGCAAATCCTGATCACTATCATAAAGCGATACATCATTATTACGCATTTTAATTTTAAAATCAAAAGTCATCCTAAAATTTTCATCCTCATGCGAAAAATAAGCTTCGCGCTCATAGGATAAATAAACACGTGGGCAAAGATTTTCAAAAGTATTTTTGAAATAATCGATTTCCTTATGGATTTGGCTGGGTTTGTCCGGCTCGGCTCCTTCTAAAAGATAGGCCAAGGCCTGGCTTTGATTGGCCGAAATCCGCCTTTTATAAACTACGCCATTATATTTCTTTTTAAGCTCGATAAAGGCCGGCGAATCGGCCTGTGGTTCACCGTATATGCGCAAACGCAGTTTTTCCTTATAACGAGGTTTTTCTAAAGAATGGCGGATAACCCGATAATCTTCGGTATCAAAATATATATTTGATATTTTATGGCGACCATATTTATCTAATTCCATACGCGAACTAAAATAATTGCGCAATTTTTGATATTGCTCGGTTGTAAGCATATATTTTAATTCCATTCTTTCAAAAATGTTTTGAATAGCCATTTATATTCACTCCTTTTACTTGTATTTAACAGTATACGTTATTGCATGTAAAAAAATGGGGTAATTATTAAATATTTGTAAATTTTTTTAGCTTTTTTTAACAAATTTTTAATTTAAATTTAACCCTTAATTAAAAACCCCTGCTAAACGCTGTTTTGCTTATTTTGATAAAATATCTTCTTTTAATGGTATTTTAATGTTTTACAAAATTGGGCAATAAAAAAAGCTTAATTATCGATGATTAATAGCTCTAGCAAAGGAAAATTACCCTTAAATGGAGAAAAGCTATAATATAAATTTTTGTTTTATCTATATATAATTAATTTTTCCCAAAAGGAGTTATTTATGTTATTAGCTTTAGACTGTGGCAATACCCATATTGTGCTGGGTATTTATCAGGATGATCAATTATTATGCCATTTTCGTTTAGCAAGCGATGCCAAGCGCACCGAGGATGAGTATATGGCGCTTTTATATGGCCTTTTGCATAGTAAAGAATTGGATTTGGCCGATATTAAAGCGATGATTATCGGTTCGGTAGTGCCGGATTTGGAATTTATCCTTTTTAAAATGGCCGAGAAATATTTTAATTTGATACCGATTTTGGTTAATGATCAAACCGATACCGGCATCAATATTAAGCTGACCAATCCCGGCGAAATGGGTGCGGATCGCTTAATTAATGCGGTGGCTGCCCATCATTTTTATCAGGGCGATTTAATCATTATCGATTTTGGCACGGCCACCACTTATGATTATGTAACCACAGGCGGCGATTATTTGGGCGGGGCTATTACCCCGGGTATCGAAATTTCGCGGCGAGCGCTTTTTGATCGGGCGGCACGCTTAGCCCATATTCCAATGCAGTATCCGCCCCATGCAGTGGGGCGCAATACGGCCGAGAGTGTGCAATCGGGCACGCTTTGGGGCTTTGGTGGCCAGGTAGATAATATCGTGGCCAAAATGCGCGAAGAAATGGGTTCTAATCCGCTAATTATTGCTACCGGCGGCCTGGCCTCGTTTATCGCCCCCTATACTAAGGAAATAAATGAGGTAAATAATCTGCTAACTTTAGAGGGCTTGCGCTTAATTTATCAAAGGATGATTAAAGATGAATAGGCTATTGCCGATTTTATTAATCGGCCTACTTACCATGCTAAGCGGCTGCTCGATGGATCCTAAGGATAATAATCCCGAGCATATAGCGGCTATCCCCTATACCTTTAGCGGCCAAAGCGAGGATAATCTTTGGCAAATCAAGCTCGATATTCGTGATATCAATGATGCCGATTTAGCTCATTTAGGCGAGCTACCCGATAAGGTGGAGGACGAACAGCTAAGCGAGGGCTGGCGCAGTGTGCTTGCAATTGGCTATCAAGGCGAGGCTTTATTAGAAGAAATCGAATTTACAATGGGCGATGGCACGGCTTGGGTATTAACCGGCAGCCAAAAAATGGCTACTACCGCCGAGGAGTTTACCGCCTTATTCGATTTAAGCACCGATTTAGGCGGCCTATTTTATAGTAAAGATGGCTATATTGGTGGGCCAATCCCCCCTTTAGACGAGCAATTCGAATTTGAAATAGAAGCCAAAACGGTGGATGGGCAAAGATTAAAGGCCGATTTTATGGTGGCCGTTGATATTTAGGTAAAAAGGAGCAAAAAATGCATAAATTATTAAGTTTAGTTTTAAGCCTGGTTTTGCTGGCCACTTTTAGCCAATCGGCCTTAGCCGATGCTAATATCGAGATTTATGTAAATGGCGAGCAGCTTTTAAGCGATGTAGCACCGATTATCGAAGATGGCAGCACCTTAGTGCCGGTACGGGTAATTACCGAAAAGCTGGGTGCGCTGGTGGAATGGGATGCTACAGATCGACGGGTGGATATTTATTGGCAGCAAAGCCATATATCGCTTTTGATTAATGATCCTTTGGCCTATGTGGATTTAGCGGCATATGAATTGCCGGTGCCGGCCAGAATTGTAGATGATCGCACCATGGTGCCTTTGCGTTTTATTGGCGAAACGATGGGGGCTACGGTTAGCTGGGATGCTGTAAGCCGTAGTGTTTATGTAGATTTAGCGGATGTCGCAACGCCTGCGCCACCACAAGAGCCATTGCCTACCGATTTGCCGGATAACATCGATTTGCAGCAAATAAAGGAGCAGCTTTTGTCTATATTTAATGAGCAAAGAGTAAAATCGAATTTAGCGCCTTTAGCAGAGCTGGCGCAGCTTAGCAACTTGGCGCAATCCCAGGCGGCAGCGGCATCTATAGCAGGCGATATTGCTGCCCTTGATTCGGCTGATTTAGTTAGCGAACAGGCTAGCCATTATGGTGTATATACCAGCCATCAAATTATAGTTAAGGGCTATCCCGATGCGCAGGCTATTGCTAATGCCATGCAGGATACCGCCTTAGGTGGGGCATTTTTAAATGCCGATGCCACATTTATAGGCCTGGGCTTTTATAAGCCAACAGCAGAAGGCAATGCCGACATTATTGCCGTGGCCGAAATTGTAAATGGCGGAGGCTTTTTTATAGGCGAAGATAATATTAGCACCGACCAAGCTACTTTGCAGCTAGCAGGCTATGCCAATGGCACTGTTTTGCTAAGCGTATACTTGCTGGACGATGATCAAAGTTATTTAACCCGTAAAAGTTATCCCTTAACGGTGGCGGCCGATGGTTCTTTTACTTTGGATATCGGTTTTGAGCAAAGTGGCCGTTATGCTTTGGTTTTGGGCGAAGATATTGTTTATGTTGATTATAATATTTAATTTTAAATTTAAAATGATGATTTTATAATAAAAAGCTTTACAAAGTTACAGAACTATGATATTATATTAGGGCGGCTTATGAGTCGTTAATTTGGATTTGAGTAAAGAGGTGAACCAGATGAAACAGGGCATACATCCCAATTATAAGGAAGTAGACGTAAGCTGCTCTTGCGGCAATAGCTTCAAAACAGGCTCTACCAAGAATGAAATCAAAGTAGAGGTTTGCTCTCAGTGCCATCCTTTTTATACCGGCTCTAAGCGTTTATTGGTAGAAGAAGGCGGCCGAGTAGATAAATTCAAGAAAAAGTACGGTCTATAAATCATTATCTGATTTGGCAATGGAGGCTATCGCAATAATCAAATTATTTGCGATAGCCTTTTTTTTGTATTCCTTATTATAATAGGCTTGCCCTTTCTGATGCATCAGATTTGCCTTTCTTATGCATCAGGCTTGCCTAATGGCTTCATTATTGTAGGGCACTTTATTTTTATTTGCACAGCAAATAAAAATAGCAGCTTTCTTTCAATTATATCAATTCGATTATCAGTTTTTATAGCCGCTTTATCCTCCCATCTTGCCTGCATTATCCTCTTTTTTATAATTGAAAGAAAAAGATTAAAAGATTAAGACCTTTGCTTTTTGTAAAAAGCAAAAGCAAAAACTTTTAGAATTTTTTGGTTATTATTTATGAAAAAAAATTGCAAATTTAATTGACATTGTCACCAAATTATGCCATAATATTATGGTTGAATAATTTTATGGAAGGAGGTTCTTTTTATGAAATGGTTTATATATGTAGTTAAGGATAATTATATGAATTTTTACGGACGTGCTCGTCGTACCGAGTATTGGATGTTTGTTCTTATAAATATGCTTATCGGCGCAGTTTTAGGCATATTAAGCTGGGCACTTGGTACATTTGGCATAGTTTTGGCCAATATTTACAGCTTAGCTTTGCTTTTGCCCGGCTTGGCTTTATCCGTGCGCCGTTTGCATGATATCAATAAATCTTGGCCCTGGATTTTCATCAACTTTGTTCCGCTGGTAGGCACAATTTGGTACATCATCCTCATGTGCACCGAGGGTGTAAGCGGTGATAATCAATATGGTCCTGATCCTAAAGCTAATGATTATGTAGCCTAAATTCAATAATATCTACATAAAAAGGGGCTGTCGCAGTTAAACTTGCGACAGCCCCTTTATTATAGTTTTGTTCAAAAGCGCTTTAACCAGCGGCTTTTAATTAAAGCCCCAAAGAGGTATCAATTAAAACAATTTCCATATCTGTTAAATCCATGCTTTTAAGATAAACCATCATCCCATTACAAATCCGCTGGGGGCTTTGGCAATCATAGCATTTATCGCCTTTAATGGCACATGGTGTTTTATAGCCGATTCGCTTGGCATTTTGCGGTGCTGCAATATTTCTGGCTCGATAAATAGCCTGCTCCAGGGTTGGGGCAATTTTATTGATGCCCACTACAAAATAAACCTTTTTATGGCCAAAAACAGAGCAGCCAATCCGATTGCCCACCCCATCAATATTAACCAGCTCGCCGGTTTCGGAAATTGCATTTGCCGAGGTTAAATAAACTTCGGTTTGATAGCATTTTTTTGCCGTATCTAAAAAAGAAGCACCATCTTTAGGGTTTTGCGGATCATATACATTATTGTGGCTAGATAGTTTTTGATAAAGAGATAATGAGTTTAATGTTTCGGAATCGCCAAAACCTACATCTTTGCCATCTATTTGCGAATTTAAATAATATACAGCCTCATCCGCTGTTTTAAAATATGATACCGTATAGCCGTTTTTTTCAAAAGCCTTGGTTGTCTTTTCGATATTCATAGCAAAACACCTCTTATCTATATTTTTTACAATATAGCATAGTAGCTGTTTATTGTCAATAGAAGTTAGCTAAAAATTGTATATTTCTAAACAATATAAATTAATTTGTATATAGTCAAGGCGATTTAACTACTCTTTAATTTAATAATACAATAGCAATCATTAGCTTATTATACGTCTAAATAACCGGGGTCTTTGGGGATTATCATGGCAACTATAATATAAATCAATATGCCTCCTATAAAAAAACCCATGAAGAAGGATAATGCTACCCATAATATCCGTAAAATGGTTGCATCAAAATTAAAATAGTTGGCTATGCCGCCACATACACCGCCAAACATCTTATTATCTGTAGAACGATATAGTTTTTTAGGAGTTGACATAAAATCACCTTACTTTTGTTTTTTTGCCCAGCTATCCTTTAGCGATACCACACGGTTAAAAATCGGCTTTTGCTCGCTACTATCAATATCATGCACAAAATAGCCATTACGCAAAAACTGATAGCTCTCGCCCCGCTGCCCTTCGGCTAAGGCGGCTTCGATATAGGCCTCGGCCACAATTTGCTCCGATTTTGGGTTAATATAATCGGTAAAATCTTGGCCTTCGGGCGTGGCATCGGGATTATCTAGGGTAAATAATGGGTTATAAAGCCTAATCTCGGCCTTTTTAGCAGTAGCACAATCAACCCAGTGAATAGTTCCTTTTACCTTTTTGCCACTGGTATCGCTGCCGCTTTTGGAATTAGGATCATAGCTGCAAATTAATTCGCAAACTTGGCCGTTTTCGTCCTTGATAACCTCATCACAACGGATAATATAGGCATACTTTAACCTAACCTCCGCTCCTAAAGTTAGACGATGGAAGCCCTTAATTGGTTCCTCCATAAAATCGCTGCGCTCAATATAAATATGCTTAGAAAAACTTAATGGCCTGCGGCCGCTATTTGCATCCTCGGGATTATTTTCGGCGCTTAAATTAGGCTGCTCGTTTTGCGGCCAATTGCTAATCGTTACCTTTAAAGGTTCAAGTACAGCCATCCTGCGCAGGGCTTTTAAATTTAGTTGATTGCGTACGCAATGCTCTAATAAGGCCATCTCTACCATATTATCGGCTTTGGCTACGCCAATTTTTTCGCAAAAATCGCGAATAGCAGCCGGCGGATAACCACGTCTACGCATCGCCGCCAAAGTTGGCATTCTGGGATCATTCCAGCCTTTAACATAATTGCCTTCTACCAAGCGGCGCAGCTTGCGCTTGCTCATTACCGTACCTTCGATATTTAAGCGAGCAAACTCAATTTGACGGCTTTTGCAAGGCACCGAACAATTATTCATCAGCCAATCATAAAGCGGACGATGATTTTCGAATTCTAAGGTGCAAATGCTGTGGGTAATGCCCTCTAAGGCATCGGATAGCGGATGGGCAAAATCATACATCGGATAAATGCACCAATCATTGCCGGTGCGCTGATGATGACTATGCTGAATACGATACAATACCGGATCACGCATATTAAAATTAGACGAGGCCATATCGATTCTGGCTCGCAATACTTTAGCGCCATCAGGAAAAAGGCCATTGCGCATATCGGCAAATAATTGCAAATTTTCTTCCACACTGCGTGCGGCAAAGGGGCTTAGCTTACCTGCTTTAGTAGGTGTGCCCCGCATTTCGCGCATTTCCTCCTGGCTTAAATCGCAAACATAGGCCAGGCCTTTATTGATTAACTCAATCGCAAATTGATATAATTGCTCAAAATAATCCGAGGCATAAAAAAGCCGATCTTGCCAATCAAAACCCAGCCAATGCACGGTATCGATAATCGAATCGATAAATTCTTGCTCTTCTTTGGCAGGGTTAGTATCGTCGAAGCGCAAATTGCAAAAGCCATTATGCTTGGCGGCAGTGGTAAAGTTTAGGCATATCGACTTAGCATGGCCAATATGCAAATAGCCATTAGGCTCGGGCGGAAAACGAGTATGCACCGGATGATCATATACCTGATTGGCCATATCCTCTTTGATAAAATTATCGATAAAATTTTCCGCATAATTTTCAATTTTATTCTCTTCCATAATAACCTCCGTTTGATTTAAGCCTATTAACCTATAATAACATTATCTATAATAAAATACAAGCCGACAATAAAGGCAAAAAGCAAAGTATAGGTGATAACGCTGGTAATTAGGATTTTTTGCAAATTAGCTTTAAAATAATCGGCCACAATAATAATGCATAAATGCACCGGCGTAACCATAACCCCACAATAGGCCGATGCAATAATTAATGCCGTAAGCGGCAGCAAATTAGCATCAGTGGCGGTGGCTAAGGCTAATGGTAAGGTAATTGCGCTGGCGGCAATAGTCATGCCCGAAATGGCCGAGATAAAATAGGCCATTAAGGCAAAAACCACAAAAGACGGTATCGGTAATTGAGATATGGTTTGCGGCACAATTTCCATCAAGCCGCAAAGCACCAAAATCTCGACAAAGGCCATTACAAAGGTAACCATTACTATAACCTTTAAATTGGTGGCCTCTTTAATTAAATGGGGTATTTGGGCAGGCTTAATTTTTTCGACAATCAATAATAAAATAATCGTACCTAAGCAGGCTAAATAAATCGGTAAGGGGGTGACCATAATTATGGTTATTAGCAATAATAATGGCCATAAAGTGGCCATTAAAGCCATGAATAGCTTAAAACGCTTACCCTTGGCCGAGCTTTGTTTTTGCTCTTTAGGCAATTTGCGCAAAAACCATAGGCCAATAATAAAAACCAGCACCCCCAAAGGAAACATGACCATAATCAAACGGCTAAGTGGCAAGCCGCTGATTTGAGCAGCAAAGATTATACTGGGATATGTTGGAAAAAATAATTCCATAATATGGCGATACAGGGTATTTAAAAAAGTTTTTTCCTCACCGCTTAACTTGGTGCCTTGGGCGGCTTCTTCGATCATCGGTGCCGAAAATAAGGCACCGCCGGCCGAAGGCAAAAAACCCACCAGCATCGGTAATAGGCTAATATTTACTCGGCGGCTATGAAAAAGATTATCCATAGCTTTAAGCATTCTTTCCATATAGCCTTGCTTTTTCATAATTTCTTCTAAAACCATAATACTATACATAATCAGCACTAATTCGATAGTAGACCAGCCAAACATGCCGGTAATAAAGGCTGCGCCAAAATCCAAGGGCGGTGTTAAAAATAAAATGCCCAGCAAAACCGAGGCCACCGGCATTACAATATTAAGCGATATCTTTTTGCCCAATAAAATAATGATAACAATAAATACGCCGATAATTTTAAACAATTCCATAATAATCTCCTAAGTTAGCAGGCCTTCTATTAAAATTCTTAAACCAATAATAATTAAAATGATGCCCCCAAAAGCCAACGCCCATTTTTTAAATAGGCTACGCCCCAAATGGCCAAAATAAAAGCCAATAGCTGCACATCCAAAAGTAATTGCCGCAATAATAGAGGCCGATTCAATTATCGAAACCTGCATTACGGCCAAGCTAATGCCCACTGCTAAAGCGTCTAAACTGGTAGCGATAGCCTGGGTAATCAATAAACGGGGGCTTAAAATTAGGCATATCTCATCTTGCTGATTACGGTTGCGCCAACAATCAATAATCATCTTAATACCTAAAAAACCCAGAATTAAAAAGGCCAGCCAATGATCAAAGGCGGCAATATAATCGCCAACCGTATGCCCTAAAATATATCCTAAAACCGGCATTAAGCCCTGGGCAAAAGCAAAAGCCAAGGCCGTACATAGGCCTTGCTTTAATTTACCACTAGCATTACAAGCCATACCATTGCTAATGGCAATAGCGGTGGCATCCATGGCCAAAGCCAAGCTTAAAATTATTAAGGAAAATGTGGACATAAATTACCTTTCTTAAAATATTTAGATTGATATAGTGCCTTTAAATAACTAATAGCCAATTAAAAGTGCATCAATATCCGTTAGGCTATCATTACTGATTTGATAATAATTATGATGATCGGTAATTTCTACTTCTAATTCAATCGGCGCTAAATAAGCAGGGTTTTTTAGGCTGCTAGCCAGGGTATTTAATAAGCTTAAGCTAAAAATTTCCTCGCGCTGATTGGCTTTAAGCTCTTTTTGGCTATAAACCTGATTGGCCAAAAAAAGCATATAATCGGCCGTAATATTGGCTTTAACCGTATCGATAGGATAAATGGTTAAGGTTAAATAATAATTATCGTCCTGCTTATAGCTGTTGCCAATTTGGTATTTGATATTTTGATAAATTTGGCCAAATACATTTTGGCTATAATTTTGGGTTTGGCTACTAAGCAATTGATAATAAACCCGGCCATAATCGTTAAGAAAAAACTCCGCCTCTTGGCTTAGGCTTTGATAATAGGCAGCACTTAGGGTGGTGGTATCGATATTGGCCGCAGCCAGCATCTTAAGCAATTGCGGATCATGATAATTATGATATAGCGATTGCAATTGCATATCTAAATAGGCCTCCACCTCTAAATCGGTGCCGGCCAAATAATAACTTAAACTTATGGCTATTATCAGCAGCAAAACCGCCGCGATAATAATTAATACTTTTGCCTTCATCTTTTTTCCTCAATGTTTTAGCAGTTAACCAAACTTGGTTAGGACAATAATATAATAATTGTCCTTATTAACTGCTTTAGTTGCTATTATAACATATTTGGCCAAAAAAGCAAATGATTTTCTGTATTAGCCCAAGCACAATTAGCAATAAATTGCATATCCTTAAACATAATAGCAAAGACCGGAGGGAAATTATGCTTACTCATACCGTAAAAAAAGGCGATAGCCTTTGGCAAATTGCCCAGCAATACCAAATTACTTTAGATGGCTTACTGGCAGCAAATCCCCAGCTTAGCGACCCTAACTATATTTTGCCGGGCATTAATATTAATGTGCCGGAACTGATAATTGTGGAAGCCGGCATGCCCAATCCCCCTATTACTGATTATGCTTGTGGCTGCAATGATGACCAAACAGAAGATAATATGCCCGAAATAATTCCGGATATAAGCGAGCGTAGCAGGCCGTTTATTTATTATAGCCAAAATGGCGATAGTTTATTTAGCCTGGCCGAAAAATTAAATATCCCCTTGGCGCAATTACATTATCATAATTATCAATACCCTAAAAATACGGCTTTAGCGGACGGCGAACCAATCATAATTCCGGCGGCTAATAATTATCGGCCTAAGCGTAATAATTATGGCTATGTGTCGGCAAATTCGCAAAAAAGGCGTAAATAGAGCAATAAAAACTAAAAAAAGTGGCAAAATATAAAAATTCATCATTGTGTTTCATTACTTCTTATGATATAATAGCTAGCGTTAATATTATAATTATGAGGTGAAGTAATGGGCCACTATGACAAAAAACAGCTAACTATTATGACAACTTCCCGTTGTAATATGCGCTGTAAGTATTGTATTACCGAATCCCGCGCAGGGGAAACATTAACCGAATACTCGGCAGTTATTATCGACGAAACCTTTGCTAAGCTGGCAATTAAAGATTATTTAGAAGGCAATGAAGAGCCCTGGATTCGTTTTTACGGTTCCGGCGAGGCTACTTTAGAAATCGACCTAATGAAAAAATTAATTGCTTATGCTGATAGTATAGCCTTAAAGCCAATTTATTATGAATTACAATCCAATACTTATTATTCAGAAGAAATTGCCCACTTTATAGCCGATAAATTTGATATAATTTATGTATCTTATGATGCCATGCCCGATATCAATGATAGCTTGCGCCCCGGGGAGGCCGGCGAAAATACTTCGCCGGTAGTAGAGCGTAATATCAAAATTTTAACCCAAAAGGCCGAGGTAGCCATCCGTTCTACCGTATCGCCCTTAAACTTGCATAAGCAAAAAGAAATGATCGATTATTTTCTTTCTTTGGGGGTTAAATCGGTATTTTCCAAGCCGGTTTTATCCAGTGTAGATTCTAAAGAAAATACCGAGTATTCCGTAGATTTAATGGAATATGCGCATGAGTATTTAGATGCTTACCATTATGCTAAAGAAAAAGGCGTGTTTTACGGCAATATTTATGTAAGTAATTTTGATCGTCCTACCAGCATATTCTGCCGTGCTTGTGTGCCTTATCCGCATGCAACTCCCGATGGCTTTATTACCTGCTGCGACCGTGCCTTCTGCGGCAATAGCAGCTTGGAAGATTTGATTTATGCCCACTATGATGTAGATAAGCAGGAAATTATCTATGATCAGGAAAAAATCAAGCGTATTCAAAGCCGCACCATCGAAAATATGCCCACCTGCATGGAATGTCGTGCCCGCTATTATTGCGGCGGCGCTTGCTTAGGCACTGCCTATCAGCGCACCGGCACCATGTTCGAGCCTTATGCTCGCGAATGCGAAGCAATTTGCTTCCTTTACGATAACTTGGTAGGCAAAATCGACCTTAAACTTGCACATCCTTAGGATGATTTTAAAATTAGCCCCTATTGGAGTTTTGCTCCGATAGGGGCTTTTTGTTTTGTTTTTTTGGATTATCCCCCCGGTTTGGGGATGTTTTTTTGGGGTTTTGTCAATTCCTCAACACTAGCGTGAAAAGACTCGTATGGGTTCAAGTCCTTTCACGCTAGGGAAACCTATGTAATCCGAACCGAAGTTGCATACCCTAAAAGAATAAC
>CAYJBP010000067.1:0-13614 GCA_964368605.1 uncultured Peptococcaceae bacterium
CAATACGCTGGGCTTCGGCAGCAGCGGCAGCCTCGGCGGCTAAGCGTGCTTCCTCCTCGGCAATACGCTGGGCTTCGGCAGCAGCGGCAGCCTCGGCGGCTAAGCGTTCTTCCTCCTCGGCAATACGCTGGGCTTCGGCAGCAGCGGCAGCCTCGGCGGCTAAGCGTGCTTCCTCTTCAGCGATACGCTGGGCTTCGGCAGCAGCGGTGGATTCGGCATCTTCGGCTGCTAAACGGCTGGCTTCTTCGGCAAAACTAAGATGACTTTCGCCGGCTAATTGCTCCATATCGGCTTTGGCCAAGCGTTCAATTTCCCGGGCAGCCAATTGCTGGGCTGAGATAAAGCTTTGACTGTCATAAGGCATAGCCTGGCCTTGATTATGCGGCCAAGGGTTTTGCTCTGCATTCAAACGTGCCTGCATTGCTTGGGCACGCAAATCTTCCATTTCGGCTTCTACCTGAGCTTGTCTTTGCTCATAATCGGCTAAGTCTTGATGTTCATCGGCTTGCGGCTCGTCTACGGCAAAGGGCATTGGCGGCTCTTGCTCAACTAAATTCGAAGTTAAGCTGGCCGTTGCGACGGGCTTAGAAAACTCACCGCTTAAACTGCCGGCCAAATTAGAATCAGCAGCAGCACTACCCCATAATGAGCCGGATTTAACCGGGCTTAAATCTAGATCATCGGTTAATAGGCTAGTGGTTGGTTTGGCATTAATTTCGGCACTTAGCTGCAGCTTAGATGAAGCATCGATTATTTGCTGCTCACTCTCATCAACAGGCTGCTCAGTGGCTTCTTGCGAGGCTTGGGCATCTACTTGCGGTTGCGCAACTTCTATATTAACGATATTTTCCTCATTATCAGCGGCAGGGCTGCCGATAGAATCGCCGCTTAAAGAATCGGCAATAGAATTTTCCGGGGCAGGCTCAATGATTGGTTCAATACCGGGCTCAATAATCGGCTCATTTGCTTGCGTGGCGATATCTTCATTTGGCAAGTCGGCGAGCGTATTTTCCTCGGCTTGCGCCTCCATAATAGATGTTTCCACCTGCTGTTTAAGCATTTCAATTTGAGCAGTTGCAGCATTTTGATCTTCTTGGCCATAGTCTAGGTTTGCTTGAGCCGTTTGGGCAGCTTGGGCAGCCTGGGCTGCTTTTAGGGCGGCTTCTTGCTGTTCAATCAGCTTAGCTGCCTGCTCTAAGGCTTCTTGAGCTAAATGTTGCTGATCATCATAATCATGTTCAATCGCCAATTGGGCGGCCATAATATCTTTAGCTTCGCTGGTTAAATTCTCTAAAACAGTTTCGCCTTCATCATAATCGTCGGCCATTTTATCCTGCTTTTCCAGCAGATTTTGCACATAGGTAGCGCCCGGCTGCGACATTGTACGCAAGGCCTGCCACTCGCCGCTATTGCCTTGCATCATTGGCACGGCATAGCCTTGAATTTTGCGTCTTTGCAACCAAGTTCCCTGCTTAGAGCTGCCAATACGCCATAATTCTTTTTCATTCATTTTGGCAGCCACTTCTTTGGCATGATTAATGCGCTTAAACTCTTCCTCGGCCATTTGTAACTTTTGCTCTACCTGCTGCAATGCTAAAATATCGCTGCTAAGCCGCTCTTGTAAAGAAGAAATTTGACAATCCAATTTCTCGATAACCGGCTCGCTGGCGGTACGCAAAATTTCCGACTTTTTCTTTAAAAAGGCGGCTTCTTTGGCTATTCTAAGTAATTCCAGATCGGCTTTTTCGGCCTGGTCATTAGCATCATTCATTTCCGATAATAATTGTTCTTGAACCTTTTGGCTATGGCGCATTTGTTCTTCGGCATCTTTGATTTTTTGCTGCATTTCGGCTATTGATTGATAAAGCGGCGAGAAATCGGTGGTAGCCAAGCCACTTTCCTGATAATTTACCATTACCGGCAAATTACTTTCTTCAGATTCCGGCAAATCGGCATAATTATATTCAGCAGCGGCGCTGCTTTTGGGCTTAGGCTTAGCCTTATAAACAGATTTTTTGGTTTCTGACTCTGCTTGATTAAAGGTAGCCGTAGTTTCCTGATTTATGGTATTGGCCGATTTAACCGTCTTGGCAGTGGCCTTTTTAATACCGGCATCGCCAGCTACAATTCTTTTTCCCCGTCCTCTTTTCACAAATAACCAACTCCTTAGCTTTTATCTCTATTTTATATGTTAATTTTAAAATATATTGACTTATTTTACTTCTATTAAAATGTTCATTTTCCTCTTTATTAATCGGTTTAATATATTTTATATAAAAAGATTTACAAATCGGTAAATATCGGTTAAGATAGTACTATATTCAAATAAGGGGGGTTTTTATATGGGAGAAATTATTACGTATATTGGCCTAAGTTTTGTGGGGGTTTTTGTTGCACAATATGCCATGGGTTTATTATTAAGGATATTTAAAAGCTATTTTCCTTTTTTGGAAGAATTAGCCAGGATTACCACCATTGATCCTAAAGTTAACACCAAATTAAAATTAGATATTGCCATGCTTATTGCCACCATGCTTTTTGCACCGCTTGCTGTGATGATTTTTGCCAGTTTTCAGGCCGTTATCCCCTATTTTATCGGCTTTATTTTTGGTAGCTTTTTATTAAAAGGTAAAATTGCTTTAAGCGATGATAATAAACGCTTATTTTTTTATCAATATCGCCGCTATTTTGAAAACGATATCAAACTGCATAAAGATGAATATTATCGACCTTTATTGCAATATAGGCGCTTATCCTTAATCGAAAAAGCACTTAAGGCCGAAGAAGAAAAATTGAATTAAAACTTTTAAGCTTACATATAATAAAGCAAAAGCCTTTTAAGGAGTTTTGCGATGTTATTATGCCCTCAAAGTTTAAATAATGGCAGCAATTCTATACTGATTAGCAATAAAAATGGCAGAAATGCTGACGATTTGCATTTACTTTGCCAAAACATGGCAATAGATATGCAAATTAAACAGAATTTATTGATTTTTGCTCCAAATAATGCAAATAAAATCTGCGATTTGCTTAGTAATTTATGTTTTGATATTTGGGAAAAACGTTGGCTAAAAAATATCATAACAAAACGTTATGATTTATTAACAGATAAAGAGCAGCAATTTATTTATCAAAAAAGCCTTGTTTTAGCCGATTTTGATGATTTTAATTGGGGGCTTTTTGCCGGCTTAAACCGCAAGGCTAAATTAAGTTCTGCCTTTCTAACGCATTTTAAATATCAGCCTTTTTTGGATATAGATGGCTTTTTTGCTTTTCGTTTAGGCGGTTATTGCGAATACTTGCATACCCTAATTTCATTGGCCCTCGATCAACTTTTAGCAATCGAGGAGGAAAATAAATATATAGTTTTATTACAGAACTATTTGCATAGATATGCAAAAAACAATCATATTCAACTATATATAAATCAAAATGGGATTTATGATATTTGCAACCTAACCGGTGAGGGGCTGCGTTTTTTAGAAGGCGGCAAATTGGCTGGCAGCGAGGATATGCTTATTTTTGCTCTTTTACAATTAGCGCCACAAAAGTTATCAATTTTTACTGTTAATCCCCTGCCCTATCCTATATATCAAACCTTAAATTCAATTTTTGGCCAAAATTTAGCCATTTCTTTTATTAAAAAGGGCTGTAGTGCTTTTTATAACTAAGTTTATGGCTTGACAAGCAGTATTAAAAGTGCTAATATAAATATATATAGTAAAATTGATGATGCGGATAATAATTTTAGTTAGTTTTTTTTCAGAGAGCCCAATCATAGGCTGCAAATTGGGTAAAAAACAGCTACTATTTACCACCGCGGAATGCCTTGGCGAACCTTGGCCGTTTAGGATGCGTTAAATCTATTGAGTGGTTAAATTTTACTTAAAATTTAACAATTCGGGTGGAATCGTGGAGCAAAGCTTCATCCCGTTAGGGGTGGGCTTTTTTATTTTATTTAGAAAGAGGTAAACTATGAATATTACTTTTAATGACGGAAAAGTGATGGCTTTTGAGGAAAGCACCTTAGCCATTCAGGCTTTAAAGGCCTGGGATGCCGATTTAGCCAAAAAGGCTTTGGCAGTAAAAATTGATGATCAAGTTAAAGAATTATTAAGCCCTTTAACAAGTGATGCCAAATTAGAAATTTTAACTATGGCCGATGACGAAGGTAAGCAGGTGTTTTGGCATAGTGCATCGCATATTATGGCTCAGGCAGTGCAGCATTTATTCCCCGGTACTCGTTTTGGTATCGGCCCTGCCATTAAAGATGGCTTCTATTATGATTTTGATAGCGAGCATATTTTTACGCCTGAGGATTTAACTGCCATCGAAAAAGAAATGAAAAAAATTATCAAGAAAAATGAAAAATTCTGCCGCCAGGAATTGCCCCGTTCCGAGGCTTTAGAATTATTTACAAAAATGGGGGAAAACTATAAGCAGGAATTGATTAATGATTTGCCTGAAGATGCCGTGATTAGTATTTATCAACAGGGCGATTTTCTTGATTTATGCGCAGGCCCTCATTTGCCCTCTACCGGTACGGTTAAGGCCATTAAATTACTATCTTTAGCAGGTGCTTACTGGCGCGGCAGCGAAAAGAATAAAATGCTGCAAAGAATTTATGCCATCGCCTTTACCGAGCAGGCTATGCTTGATGATTATCTTTTTAAATTAGAAGAAGCTAAAAAGCGCGATCATCGTAAATTAGGTGCCGAATTAGAGCTGTTTATGATGCTTGAAGAAGGCCCCGGCTTCCCTTTCTTCCTGCCTAAGGGCATGATTTTGCGCAATGTACTCGAAGATTTTTGGCGTGAAGAACATCGCAAAAACGGCTATGACGAGATTAAAACCCCGGTTATTTTAAATCGTAAACTTTGGGAGCAAAGCGGCCATTGGGCGCATTATCAAAACAATATGTATTTTACCCAAATCGACGAGGCCGATTTTGCAGTTAAGCCAATGAATTGCCCGGGCGGTATGTTGGTTTATAAGGCCAAGCCTCATAGCTATCGTGAATTACCAATTCGCTGCGGCGAGCTGGGCTTAGTGCATCGCCATGAGCTTTCCGGCGCCTTGCATGGCCTAATGAGGGTGCGCTGCTTTACCCAAGATGATGCCCATATTTTTATGACCAATGAGCAAATTAAGGACGAAATTATCGGCGTAGCCAAGATGATTGATGCCTTTTATAAAATTTTTGGCTTTAAGTATCATGTGGAATTATCCACCCGCCCCGAAAAAGCGATGGGCGACATTGCCATGTGGGATATTGCCACCAATGCCCTGGCCGATGCCATGCAAGAGATGGGCTTGCCCTATATCGTCAATGAAGGAGACGGCGCATTTTACGGCCCCAAACTGGACTTTCATCTAGAAGATAGCTTAGGTCGTACCTGGCAATGCGGCACAATTCAGCTCGATTTCCAAATGCCGGAGCGCTTCGACCTTAACTATGTGGGTGCCGATAATCAAGAGCATCGGCCGGTAATGATTCATAGAGTAATTTTTGGTAGCATCGAACGCTTTATTGGCATTTTAATTGAGCATTTTGCCGGTGCTTTTCCGCTTTGGCTTTCGCCGGTACAGGCTAAAATATTAACCATTACCGACCGCCAAAACGATTATGCCAAGCAATTAGCAGCCCAGCTAGAGGCTGCCGGCATCAGGGTAGAAACCGATTTACGTAATGAAAAAATCGGTTATAAAATCCGTGCCACCCAGGCCGAAAAAGTACCTTATATGCTTGTACTTGGTGATCAAGAGCAAGAAAATAATACTGCTGCCATCCGCAAAAGAGGCGAAGGCGATATTGGGGCTAAACCGATTGAAGATATTATTGCCATCTTTAAAGCCGAAATTGCCAATAAAGCTTAGTTGAATAAAGGAGCCTAAACTATGCATAAATATAAACAAACTATCTATGACTATTTATATATAAGTTTAGGCTCCATTATTTTTGCCTTTGGGCTAAGCTTATTTGCCGAGCCTTTTCAAATTGCCCCGGGCGGCATTGCCGGTATTGCCATTATCATTAATTATTTTAATGATTGGCCAATCGGCATGATGAGTATTATCATGAATATCCCCCTATTTATTATCGGTTTTATTAAATTGGGGCCCGCATTTTTAATTTCATCATTATATGCTATGCTTGTTTCGTCTTTAGCTATCGACTTAACAGCCAATTATATCCCCACTTTTGTAGAAGAGCCTTTGCTGGCGGCCATTTATGGCGGCTTAGTAATGGGCTTTGGCCTAGGCTTGGTCTTTAGGCGTGGCGCTACAACCGGCGGAGTAGATATTATAATTCGCCTGCTTAGAATTCGTTTTCGCAATCTTAAGCTGGGGCGTTTAATGCTAATTATGGATATGGTGGTTATTGCCATGGCCGCAATTGCCTTTAGGGATTTAAATAATGCTCTTTATGCAATTATTACGGTATATATTCTGTCAATTGTGATGGATTATATTATTTATGGTGGAAATTTTGCTAAAGTTGCCTATATTATCAGCATTGATGGCAAATATGAACAAATTGCTGCCGAAATTCAGCAAGAATTGCAAAGAGGCGTTACTTTTTTAGATGGCCAGGGTGCATATAATCGCCAGGATACCAAAATTATTATGAGTGCGGTTAATCGCACTCAAATTATTCGTTTGCATAAAATTGTCGAAAATATTGACGATAAAGCCTTCATTATTGTTACCGATGCCCATGAGGTATTTGGCGATGGCTTTAGAAGCTATGGTAATCAGGAATTATAGGAGTAATTTATGCGTATAATTAAGGCCGATGATTTAATTGAAATTATTAGTGATTTAGCAATAAAAGCCTGCTATCACCTGCCTGACGATATTAAAAACAGCCTAAATACGGCCTATCGGCAGGAGGAATTTCCCCGGGCTAAGCAAATCTTGGGGCAGATTATCGATAATTATCAACTGGCTGCCGATAAGCAAATTCCCATTTGCCAAGATACCGGCCTAGCTTGTGTTTTTGTGGAAATTGGCCGCGAAGTTTTTATTGAAGGCAATTTAGAGCAGGCCATTAATCAAGGGATTAGACAAGGCTATGAGCAGGGATTTTTGCGCAAATCGGTGGTTATAGACCCCTTAAGACGCCAAAATAGCGGCGACAATACCCCGGCTATGATTTATTATGACTTTGTAGACGGCGATAAGCTTAGCCTAACCATTGCCCCCAAAGGCTTTGGCAGCGAAAATATGAGCCGCCTTAAAATGCTTAAGCCATCTGATGGTATAGAAGGCATTAAAGATTTTGTGCTGGAAACAGTGCGCCTAGCGGCTTCTAATCCTTGCCCACCGATTATGCTGGGCATTGGCTTAGGTGGCAATTTTGATAAAGCCGCCTTGCTGGCCAAAAAAGCCTTATTGCTAGCAGCCGACTTTAAACATCCCGACCCATATTATCAAGATTTAGCAGCTCAATTACTTAAAGAAATTAATGATATCGGCATCGGACCGCAGGGTTTGGGTGGCAAAACCACAGCCTTGGCCGTAAATATTTTAACGATGCCGACCCATATCGCAGGGCTGCCCTTGGCTGTTAATATTAATTGCCATGCCAGCCGCCATCAAAATATTACAATTTAAGGTGAATTTATGATTAAAAATATCAATTTACCACTTACGCCCGAAAAAGTAGATGATTTACAATGCGGGGATAGCGTACTTTTAAGTGGTATAATTTATACCGCAAGGGATGCGGCGCATCAAAAACTATATGATTTAATCTTGGCCAATCAGCCCCTGCCTATAGATTTAAAAGAGGCCATTATTTATTATGTAGGCCCCTCCCCTGCTAAGCCCGGCCAAATAATTGGCGCAGCAGGGCCTACCACATCCGGGCGCATGGATAAATTTAGCCCTCTATTACTGGAGCATGGCCTAAGGGGCATGATTGGCAAAGGCCTGCGCAATGCCGAAGTTATTGCCGCAATTAAGCAATATAAGGGCATTTACTTTGCGGCCTTAGGCGGTGGCGGAGCTATTTTAAACCAAGCCATTACAACTGCGGAAATAGCAGCTTACCCCGAATTGGGCGCCGAGGCAATTTATCGTTTAACAGTTAAAGATATGCCCCTTACGGTTGTAATTGATAGTTTAGGCCATAATTTATACGAGGCAGCAATTACAGAATATAAAAATTTTGCCCAAGCAAAGCAAAAATAATCAATTGCAGAAAGAGGCCTAAATGATATATCGTGAAAATTGCCGTAATCAGGATAAAATTTCCCAATTAGCCTTTGGCTGCATGCGCCTAAAGAAGGATAAGCAAGAAGCGGCTAAACAGCTTTTTTATGCCATCGAACAAGGCATAAATTATTTTGATACCGCCTATATTTATCCGGGCAACGAAGCTTTAATTGGCTCGATTTTAGGGCAAAGCAGTATCAGAAACAAAATTTTTATTGCAACAAAATTACCAACTTACTTGATAAAAAAATCATCCGATTTTGATCGGATTTTAGCTACAGAATTAAAACGCTTGCAAACAGATTATATTGATTATTATTTGATGCATATGCTGATTGACAGCAATGATTGGCGACGGATGTGCAGCCTGGGTATTGAGGATTGGCTGGCTAAACAACAAGCGGCAGGAACTATCAAAAACGTGGGCTTTTCGTATCATGGTGGTCGGGATCAATTTCAGGAAATCATTAAGATGCGTAGCTGGGATTTTTGCATGATTCAGTTTAATTATCTGGATAAATATTATCAAGCAGGCCTAGATGGCTTAAATTTTGCAGCTAGCAATAATGTGCCGGTAATGGTTATGGAGCCATTAAGAGGTGGGGCATTAGTTAATAAATTACCGCCTAAAGCTGCGGATTTACTTAAAGAACATGGCCAGGGCCAAACAGCAGCCGAATGGGCTTTACGTTGGGTTTGGGATTATCCGCAGGTATTAACGGTATTATCGGGCATGAGTAGCATGGAGATGATTAGCGAAAATGTACAAATAGCCAGCCAAGCTAAACCCCAGGCCTTAAAGCCGGAAATATTAAATATCTATGAGCAAATGCGAGAAATTATCCAGGAGAATATTTTAGTTCCATGTACATCATGCAATTATTGCATGCCCTGCCCGCAGGGGGTAGATATTCCGCAATGTTTTAACCTATACAATGACAATATTTTTAATAGCAAATTTAAGAATATCGCCAATTATGCAACCAGGATTGGTGATAATTATGCATCACGCTGCAATTTATGTGGCAGTTGCGAAATGCATTGCCCCCAAAAATTGCCAATTCGCAAGCATTTAGCAGAAATTAAGCAGAACCTGGAATGTTTCCCCTATCAACAAATCAGGTTCATTCAAAGAAGATTATTTCAAGGCCGTAAATAATTTTGATTTGGCATAATTTTAGATTTTAAGCATAAAATTTAAAATAAAAGCGGCAAAGGGGGCTGCCAAATGCCAGATAATAAATATTTTACCTTAAAAGAACTAAGCCAGATGAGTAATACGCCCTATGCAACAATAAAAAGAGATATCGATGGAGACCTACTCCCTGCCTATAAAGTGGGACGTAAATATTTTATCGCAGAGTATGATGCTTTAAATTATAGCCATAAGCGCAAAGAATTATATAATATTGATGGCTATACTATCAAAGAAATCATGGAAATAATTCCATTAAGCTATGCCTATATAATAGATTTAATTCGCCAAAAAAAACTAAAGGCCGTAAAAGTAGGACGTAATTATATAGTAGAAAAAAAAGAATTAACTAGGTTTATTAGCGAAACCAAGTTAAAAGGGCGGTAGTTAATTCCACATCCTTAAAAGTTTTTTTGGTCCTTTTTTCAAAAAAGGATAAATCTTAATCCTTCAACTAAAGAGCATAAAAAAAGCCTGCGACTTTTAAAGCCGCAGGCTTTTTTTTAAGGTCTTAGGCTCTGCCCAAACCCGCAAATTATTAGTAAAAATTTGCTTAAAACTTTAATAAATTAATCTACTTGGAAGAATTGCATTTATCCTGATCATTACAACAACTGCTAACAGAGCAGCCAATGCACTTTACGCCTTTGCGCTTAGCCTTGTAAATATAACCAACCGCTAATCCTAAAATTAGACCAACAATGGCAATTACAATAATATCAGTCATAATTATTCCTCCTTATGCCCATATTTAAGCTGCAGAATTAAGCATTGCTTTACGAGCCGATTTTTCATTACCTTTACGTACCAGTATAATTACTGCTGCAAATAAGGCGGCAGTTACAATTAAGCCGGGCACAAAACCTGCACCAACGCTACCGGTAGTAAATAATGTGCCGAATTGATAAACCAAGAAGGCAACCACATAGCCTACACCAAACTGCATGGCCAAACCGCCCCAAAGCCATTTTTTATTCTCTACCTCGGCATTAATAGCACCGATGGCAGCAAAGCAAGGGGGAGTATATAAGTTAAACATCAAATATGCCAAGGCGGCAATAGCGCCTAATTCCATAGTTGCAGCAACTTCGGTAGCGCCACCCACTAAGGCCAATTCATCGGTATCGATGAAATTGGTAATCGAAAATACTACGGCTAAAGTACCAACAACATTTTCCTTAGCAATAAAGCCGGTAATTGCAGCAGCGGCTAATTGCCAGGTACCAAAGCCAAGCGGAATAAGCAAATAAGCAAATGGCGAGGAAATAGAAGCCAAAATACTGCTATCTTCCATGCCTTCGGCAACAGGAGTAAAGCTCCAATCAAAGGTTTGCATTACATGTACCAAAAGGTTACAAATCAAGATAATGGTGGTAGCCTTGATAATAAAGGCCTTGGCACGGCTAAGCATCGAAATGGTAGCACGCTTTAAGCTGGGCCATTTATATTCGGGCATTTCCATAATGAAGAAAGAACGGGTATGTTTTTCGCCGGTAATTCTTACGATAACCAAAGCGCTAACGATAATTAAGAAAATACCAACAAAGTACATCAAAGTACCAACCCAAGCGGCATCTTGGAAAAATGCACCGGCAAAAAGGGCAATAACCGGCAATTTAGCACCGCAAGGCATAAAGGGAGTGATTAAAGCAGTAGTTCTTCTTTGACGCTCATCACGAATGGTACGGCTGGCCATAACACCGGGAATAGCACAAGCAGTACCGATTACCATCGGGATAATCGACTTACCGGATAGGCCGGCAACCTTAAAGAATCTGTCCATAACAGTGGCAACCCTGGCCATATAACCACAATCTTCCAATAAAGCTAAGAGGAAGAACATAACCATAATCAAGGGCAAGAAACCAATAACGGCAATTACACCGCCAATAACACCATCAACCAATAAAGAAGCAACAATCGGCGATACGCTGGCTTCTAAAGCTTCCCCTACCATGCCTTGGAATCCTTCTAACCAGCCTACCAAAGCATCAGCCACGATTGGGCCAAGATAGTTTTGCGATATCGAAAATACCGTCCACATAACAGCGGCAAAAATAACTACACCCAACCATTTATGGGCTAAAATGCTATCCAATTTATCTTGAGTAGTACGCAAACCGGATGCAGAGGTACGGGTTTCTACCTGGCTTACCAAGCCTTTGATATAATCAAAACGCTTTTGATCGGCGGCAATTACGGCTTTTTCGCCTTGAGCAGCATCCCCCTTAAAGGCAGCTACCTGCTTTTTACCTACTTGAGCCTTGGCAATAGTAATTAAATCGGCCAAGCCTTCTTCGGTGGTAGCAACGGTTTCCACAACCGGGCAATTCATCTTTTCGGCCAGTTTTGCACTATCAATTTTGATATGCTTCTTCTTATTTAAGTCGCTTTTATTTAAGGCTATGATAACGGGTATATCTAATTCTAATAATTGGCTGGTAAAAAATAAGCTACGACTTAAACTGGTGGCATCAACAATATTGATAATAACATCCGGCTTTTCCCCTGTAACAAAGTCACGGGTAATACTTTCCTCCAAGGTAAAGGGCGACATCGAATAGGCGCCGGGCAAGTCCACAACAGTAATATCGCTGCCTGCCGCAAACTTATCCTTAAGCTTGCTTTCCTTTTTTTCAATGGTAACCCCTGCCCAGTTGCCAACCTTTTCTAATTTGCCGGTTAAAGCATTATAGAGGCTGGTTTTACCGCTATTGGGATTACCGGTAAGTGCTAATTTCATTTACTTTCCTCCTACATTCAAATAAATATTATAATTAAGTTACAAAAGGCTAACTTAATAATCAAAAAAAAGCATGAGTCAAGAGCTATTAAATTATAATAGCTCTTGCTAATTCTGTATCAATGCTATAACGAGCATTTTGCACATCGATAGTGTAAATATTGCCGCTATGACTAATCAACATAATTTGCTCACCGGCCGTGCAACCTAAAGTAAACAAGAACTGTTTGGTTTCGGCATCGGCCAAAATTTCCTTAATAGTATAGGTTGTATTAAGACTGGCCTCGGCAATATTGCTAACCGAGCCACCATCAACCGATACATTAGCTTTGTTATGTTTAATCTGTTTATTAGAGGCCGTAAAACTAAACATAATAAACCCCTCCTTTAAGCAGGTTAATTAATTAGCAAAATCTAACTTCTAGGTTAGTATATACTAAATATTTAAAAATGTCAATAGTTATTGTAAAATAATTTATTAAACAAACTTAACTTTAAAGATTTTATCGACGTTTTTTCGACGTTTATGGTTTAAAATTAATACTGTAAACTGTTGAATACTTGTATACAAGATGGAGTGTGCAAAAATGACAAAAATTATTATTGACGGCGAAAGTTTAAGCCTACAAGATGTGGCTGCTGTAGCCAGGCAAAATGTGCAAGTGGAGCTTAGCGAAGATGCTAAAGGCAAGATTAATAGGGCACGCAAGGTTATCGAAGATGCCTGCGCCAGCAAAAAAGTAGTTTATGGTGTAAACACCGGTTTTGGTGAATTTGCCGATGTAATTATTGCTCCCGACCGCTTGCAGGAATTGCAAAAGCGCTTGATTTTATCCGATGCAGTTGGTATTGGCCAACCTTTTGACACCGAAGTAGTTAGGGCTTTAATCTTATTAAGAATTAATGCCTTGGCCAAAGGTTTTTCGGGGATTAGATTAAGCACTGTTGAAACTTTAGTTGATATGTTGAATAAGGGTATTCATCCAATTGTGCCGGAAAAAGGTTCTGTTGGTTCCAGCGGCGATTTATGCCCCTTAGCCCATATGGTAATGCCGATGATTGGTTTAGGCGAAGCCGAGTATCAAGGCGAGATTATGGACGGTGCTGAAGCTATGGCTAAAGCCGGCCTGGAAATTGTTACCTTACAAGCCAAAGAAGGTTTAGCCTTAATTAACGGTACTTGTGCGATGATGGCGGTGGCCAGCTTAGCTACCTATGATGCTTTGGCTATTAGCAAATTGGCCGATATTAGCGCCTCGATGACTACCGAAGCTGTACGTGGTATTATCGATGCCTTTGATGCCCAAATCCATGCCGTACGCCCGCATAGCGGCCAAATTAATTCGGCTGCTAATTTGCGTACTATTTTAAAAGATAGCAAATTAGTTGCTCATCAAGGCGAATTCCATACCCAAGATGCCTATAGCATTCGCTGCACCCCTCAAATTCATGGCGG
>CAYJBP010000068.1:0-13481 GCA_964368605.1 uncultured Peptococcaceae bacterium
TAGCGTAAAAAGACTCGAACAAAAACGGCTTACGCTGCTCAAACATTGTGTCCTTTATTTTTCATTTTCCAAACGGGACAAAAACCGCCCCAACCATCCCTTAATTTAAAAAACGGGGATGCAAAAATGCATCCCCGTAAAATCATTTAGTTATTACTCTACACGTATAATATCATTTTTACCATGAATAGCCACTACGCTGCGTACCATACGTGAATTTACCGGGGTATCCAGGCCGTTTTGCTCACCTAGGCGCACTATGCTGCCATTGATAAACTCGATCTCGGTCATGCGGCCGGCCTCTACATCCGCCAGCATCGAAGAACGGTTTTCGGACGTAGCTCGGCAGGTGTCCAATACACTTGCCCACATTTCGCCCGAATCCATCGGGATGCCAATCTTTTGCGCCACCGCTACACCCTCTAATACCAGCTCCATCATATCATGCGCACAGTCGGCATCTTTGGGTAATTGACCATTTTTTTTGCCGCTTATCGCCGAAATCGGATTAATTGCCGAATTGATAATCAGCTTCTTCCATCTAATTGGATCAATATCGGTAGTAGTTCCGGCCGGGATTTGGCAATTGTTTAGTAAACGTGCCAGCTCCATCGCCACGTTTAAAGAGCTAATCGGCGTTACCGCACTACCCTTGCGCTTAATATTAGCACCCAAAATAGTAAGGCCGCTGCCGGCATGGCATATATGCCCCGGCTCTATCTGATAAGCTCCATGATATGTTACACCACTGTATAATTGCTTAGGATCTATCGATTTTTCTAAAAGGGTAATCGCGCCCAGGCCGTTTTGCAGGGTTAATACATTAAATTTACCATCATTGATTTGGGCAAGCTCGCGTGCTACCCTGGCGGTATCATAGGTTTTTACCATTACCAAAACCAAATCGGGCTGCGGTGCATCCTCGATATTAGCCACAGCATTTAGCTTAAAGGCCTGCTCGCTACCGTCGATTTCCCTTAAGATAAGGCCTTTTTGATTAATGGTATCTACTTTTTTTTGGTCGATATCAAATAAAGTAACTTGCATATCATTCTGGCTAAGCTTGGCCGCAAAATAGCTGCCGATAGCACCGGCGCCAACAATTAGGATTTGCATATTCTTCCTCTCTTAAAAAAATTAATAAATCTTACGGGCTTCGTCTTGATCCATTGCCACCGAATGTGCCAAATCGGGGAAAGCCCCTTGCCGCACTTCGGCCGCATATTCTTTTAAAGCTTCGCTCATCATTTGCGCTGCCTGGCAATATTGCTTTACAAAACGAGGCACTTTGCGCTGATTTAAGCCTAATAAGTCATGGAAAACCAAAACCTGGCCATCGCAATGCGGGCCAGAGCCAATGCCTATGGTGGGGATATTTACGGTTTCGCTAATAATTTTGGCTACTTCTAAAGTTACACATTCCAAAACTATGGCAAAAGCGCCGGCTTCGGCCAAAGCTTCGGCGGCATCAATTAAAATATGAGCCGAGGCCTCGTCTTTTCCCTGCACCCGATAGCCTTCCCATAGCGAGGCCGTTTGCGGCAATAGGCCAATATGCGCCATCACCGGCACGCCAACTGCGGTTAAAGCCTTGATTAAAGGTGCCATTTCGGCACCGCCTTCCAGCTTAATTGCATCGGCACCGCCTTCTTTAATTAGGCGGATAGCATTGGCAATAGCCTGCTCGGTACTGATTTGATAAGAGCCATAAGGCATATCGCCAATAATTAAAGCCCCCTGATTAGCCGCCGCCACAGGACGAATATGATGAATCATATCCTCCATGGTGACGGGGATGGTGGTATCATAGCCTAAAACTACATTACCTAAAGAATCGCCTACCAAAATTAAATCTACACCGGCCTGATCGGCCAAATAAGCACCGGGATAATCATAAGCCGTAACCATTACCGATTTTTTACCCTCTTGCTTATTTAAGGCCAATTGGCCAATAGTAACTTTTTTCATAATACACTCCTTTAAGTGCTAATTTGCTAAAATATTTATTGATTATGCTTAGAGTTATCCTAATAATATTAGGGATATTATCTTTTTATCCTGCTTTTTTTAGATCAATTTTGCAAAAAAATTGGGATTGGGTTTTTAAGGATTAACCAAGTTCAACAATAATTGATAAGCAATATCGGCCGCTAAACCATTGCCGCTGCCGCCATTTTCCACAATCACCACAAAGGCCAGCGGATAGTCGCTATTATCCAAAAAGCCAACAAACCAAGAATGTGGCCTTTGCTCCTCCCCTACTTCGGCCGTGCCCGATTTAGCAGCTAAATTATAGGCCGCCAAAGCACCTGCTCCATAATTATCGCTTACATTGTTTAGCATAAAATCTTGCAATGTAGCTGCGGTTTGGCTATCTAATAGCTGCCAAGAATTTGGGCTTTGGCTAAATAAATTAGCACCCGGCTTTAGTATTTGCAGCGGCATAGCCAGCCCATCATTGGCAATAGCCGCCACATATTGCAAAAAGGTGGCAGGGTTAGCAAGTAGCTGCCCTTGGCCAATGCCAGTCCAGGCCAAATCATAATCGCTAAGGGGGCTTTTGCTATCAAAATAACCGCTTTGCAATGCTATATCGCCAATTTGTAAGGCCTGATTAAAGCCGGCTTTTTCGGCATAGGTGGCTAAATTTTCCTGGCCAAGCTCTAAGGCCAATTGACCAAATACCATATTGCAAGATTGCGC
The DNA here is from genome assembly GCA_964368605.1 of uncultured Peptococcaceae bacterium. Classification (GTDB taxonomy): domain Bacteria; phylum Bacillota; class Dehalobacteriia; order UBA4068; family UBA4068; genus CAYJBP01. The sequence continues at coordinate 2,704 of CAYJBP010000068.1, forward strand.
CAAGGCCTGCTCAATATCGATATCGCCATGGGCATGGGGGCAATTGATTAGGCCGCCATCGGCTAGCTGATAGCTACCGCTACAGCTAAAATTACGCTCAGCTAAATCGGGGATAAGCTCGATAGCGGCTTCTAAGGTAATTAGCTTAAAAATCGAGCCGGGCGTATAGGCGGCCGAAAAAAAGCGGTTTAAATATACCCCCTCGTATTTGCTATCATCCTCGGTGATAGTCGGCGGATTAAGCGGATCATAAGAGGGGCTTGAGGCAAGCGCCAGCATCTGGCCGGTTTGATAATTTACAATTGCCGCCGTCCCCTTATAATCGCCCAGCTTTTGATAGGCCAAAGCACTTAAATCGGCATCGATAGTTAAATGCAAATCCCTACCATATTCTTGATAATTATAAAGGCCGCTAAAATGATTATAGCCACTTAAATGGCCACGATAAACCGCCTCGAGGCCGCTTGCTATATTACCATTAGGATCGCCGATTAAAGGCATAAGGGCGCTGCGTATAGCGGCATCTTGATGATAAAGACGCTGTTCATCCACGGTTTGCGCCAGGATTTGGCCATCAGCATCATAAATTGTGCCGCCAAAAATAAATTGGCCATCCCGATAAATATGGCCATTAACCGGATAAAGCGCCCAGCTTTGGCCATCTGCTAAATAACGATAGCCAAAAACCAGCAGGCCAATTATAAAAAGGCCACTTAAAATTAATAATAAATTTGCCCTTAAAGCCAGGATTTTCATCAGCTATCCTCCTTGCTGCGATGACGTTCGTCTACCGATTTAATGCAGGCCAGTAAGCCCCAACAGGCTATCATCGAAGAGCCGCCATTGGAGATAAAAGGCAAGGTAACACCGGTTAGCGGCAAAATATCCAGCGAGCCAAAAATATTAAGGGCAGCCTGCATCAGCAAAATGGCGGCCGCCCCGGAGGCGGCAATCGCATAAAAGGCCGAGCGGCTATAGGCAATAGAGCGGCTAACAAAAATGGTTAAAATCAGCGGTGTAAGGGCGGCGATTAAGGCAATAATCAGCCCCCATTCCTCGGCTAATAGGCCAAAGACCAAATCGGTATCGGCGGCGGCAATATAGCGCAAATAGCCTTGGGCAATGCCCAGGCCAATTAAGCCGCCGCTGGCGGTATAAATCATCGTACGGGTATGCTGAAAGCCATTGCTATGGGCAAATTCCCAAGCCTTACCCCAAGATTCGAAGCGCTCGGCGATATAAGGCATAAACGAAATTACAATTAAAGCCCCCATTATGGCACTGATTAGGCCTAAGATTAGTAGGCGCATATTGCCCGAGCGCATAAAGGCCATTACCATAAAGGCCACAAAAAAGATTAAGGCGCTGCCCAAATCACGAATTAAAATCAAGCCGCCGATACAAGCCCCGGAAAAGATCATAAATTTTAGCAAATTTTGGCGGCTAAGCAGTTTTTCTAAGCCGGCCGCCCCGGCAAAAACAAAGGCAATTTTAATAAACTCGCTGGGCTGCAAGGAAATTGGGCCGATAAAAAGCCAATTACGCGCCCCAAATCGCGCTTCGGCCAAGCCAATATTTAGAGCCAGCAGCAATAAAGCGCCACTAGCAAAAACATAACGGGCAATGCGTGAGCGTTCGCTATTATTTAAAAAGTAATTGATGATTAAAAACATAAATAGGCCGATAAAAATGCTAACCGTTTGTTTTAGCATAGCCTCTGGATTATTAACGGCCAGCACAAAAAGCCCCAAACCGCTTAGAAAAAAGGCCAGCAGCTCCGGCTCGATAAAGCGGCTGCTTTGGCTGCGGGTTAAGGCATAATAGCCAATTTGCAAAAGGCCAAAAACGATAAAAGCCAAGGGCACAATAATTGCAAATTGCGCCCCTTGGGTAATAATGGTTTCGCTTAAACCGATAATCTGAAAAAGTAAAATAGCACATAAGGTAAGGCCGGGCTTAAAATCCTCGGCCATGGCTTTAAGCTTGCCAAGCGGATTAAGATTGGCCACTTGATTAGGCTGCGCCACGGCCGCCTTTAATTGAAAATTTGCCGAGCCGATTTTAAGATTATCGCTATAATCCAAGGCTTGCTTGCCGCTTAAAGGCTGGCCATTAAGCTCGATACCGCTTTGGCCGCTAATATCGCTGATATACCATTTATCCTGCTTGCGGCTAAGCACAGCCAAAATTTGCTGCTTATCATCGCCATTTAGAAAAATATCGCAATTTTTACTATTGCCAAGAGAGTTTTCCCAATGCAGCAGGGCAAAACTTTGGCCATCGCTGCTTAATAAATAAGCCCAAGGCTTAGGCGCTCTGATGCCTTGCAAAATCGGGGCTAGGCAGCGGATAAAAATAATCAAGGCCAATAATGGGTAAATAAAACGGGTAAGCAAGGTAAGGCTGGGGCTAATTTGCTCGGCAAAAATAGGCATGCTCAAAAATTGGGCAATGCTAATTTGCCAATTATTTAAAATAGCAGCCAAGGCTTCCATAGTTTGCTCCTGTATTTATGTATTTAGTTAGCGGTACTTACTAAATCTAATTGGGGCGCATACTGCTCATAAAGAGGGCTTAAGCTGCCCTTAATTGTTTCGATAATTGCGGCGTCTAAAGTATTTACTTGGATGCCGTATGCGGTTAAATCGGCTAAAGCTGATTGCTCGGTTGTTAATTCCAGGGCAATTTGCTCTTCGATTAAAAGCGCTAAATTGGCATCAATTATGGCTTTATGCTCGTCGATTAGGCTATCATACCAGGTTTGGCTAATGATAATCGGCATAAATTCATAGCTATGATTGCTAAGCGTTAAATAAGGCTGTAATTGATAGGTAAGTGTTTTGTGAATATTAGATAATGTGCCTACCTGCCCTTCGATTAAAGAGGCTTGCAGCGATTTATAAATTTCGTCCTGATAAACCAGGCTTGGTTTAGCAGCCAAAATCTCAAACATTTGCCAGGTTGGCAAATCGCCTTCTAAGCCAAAAACGATATCTTGCCAATCCTCGGCAGTAATTAGCGGCCTAATATTATTGGCTATTTGATTAGTACCATTATATAAATAGCCTGCATTAAAGGTGCTGGTACCTAATAATAATTCATTCAAATAAGCACCCAAAGCGCCATCGATGGCCGCTTGGGCTTGATCATAATCGCTAAAGGCAAATGGCAGGTTTAAAATATTCCAAGCATCATCATAGGCGACAAGATGATTATCCTCGGGTATGGTTATCGGCAGGCTGCCTTCGGAGGCCGCAGTTAGCATTTGGCTGGCACTGCCATAGCTGCTATCGGCAAAAATATGCACGGTAATATAGTTTTGAGATTCAGTTTCTACCCGCTCTTTAAAATCATGCAAGGCCAGCTGCAGGCTGCTATTTTCGGCCTGATGATGGCCAATGGTTAAGGCTATTTGCGGCGGAGCAGGTGCCTCTTCTTCAACTTCCGGCTGCGGGGTGGGCGGTGCTTCCTCGGCAGTGCTGGCGCAGGCGCTTAAGCCCAAAATAAAGACAATACCTAAAAGAATAGTTAAAAACTTATGCATGGAAAAATCCTCCTTTTTATATGGCTGGGGGTACAATAACAGAACTCTTTTTCTGAGCCAACTTAGCATCTAATACCAGGGCAATTAATAATAAAATTGCGCCGGATAATATATAAAAACTAGGCAGTTCTTGCACAATTAGCAATGCCCAAACAGGGGTAAGAATAAATTCCCAAACTGCCAGCAGGGTGGCTCTTTGGGCAGGCACTTTTTTCATGCCCAAGGAATAGAAAAAATATCCGGCCGATAGCTGAAAAAGCGCCAAATAAATTAAATAAGGCCATTCGCTGGGGGCAACATAAGTATCGATAGCAGGTAATGCATAGCATATAGGCATAATTATCAAGGCTGCGCCTAAATTAACTACGGCCACCAAGCCCAAGGCATTATCATGCTCGATTCTGGATAAGGCATAGGAAAGAACAGCAAAGCAAATGCCCAAAACCACCGCCAGCCAATTGCCCCAAAAGGCCGTACCGCTAACCGGTTCGATTAAAAAGATGGCCATAGCAATGATAATTAGCAGGATAATCGGCAAGCGATCCATTTGTGGCTTTTTGCTAATGATGGCGCTGGCTATAAAAATCCAAACCGGCGCCGTATATTGCATGCCGATAACCACAGTGGCCGAAGTCATCCTAAAGGCAGGTATAACCCCTACTACCAGGCCGGCAAAGCCAATAATATAAAGGATTACCCAACGATCGAACTTAATTTTTTTTGGCCGAATAGCGGGTGCTAAAACCAGGCCGGCAATTAAAGAGCGCAATCCTGCCACAAAAACAGGGTCGGTATCAAAGCTTTTAACCACCGCACCCGAGGTGCTCCATAAAACCGCACCGATAATAATTAACCAGCTACCCGGTAAATTAAAGATTTTCTGCTGTAAATTTTTTAGCATTGGTATTTATGCTCCTATCAGTTTAACTTAGTTATTGCTTATGTTTAAAGCATTTTTTTGGGCTTGCAAGCCATCTAAAACTAAGGCCGATAGTAAAACTAAAGAGCCTATAACCACATAAATGCTGGGGATTTCTCTAATCAAAACAAAGCTCCAGGCCGGGGTAAGGATAAATTCCCAAACAGCCAATAATGATGCCCTTTGGCTGCTTATTTTTTTTACACCAAGCGAATAACAAGCATAGCCTAAAGATAATTGCAAAGCCATAATTATCAAAGATAGCCATTGCATGCCCTCAACCTGGGTATTAATACCGGGCAAAATATAGCAAAAAGGCAAAATTAAAGCGGCGGTAATGGCATTCATCAATACCATTAGCCCCAAGGTATTATCATGCTCGATTCTGCCTAAGCAATAGCTGGTTAGCGCAAAGAAAACACCAAATAGCACCGATAGCCAATTACCCCATAAAGCCGCACCGCTTAAAGGCTCACTTAAGATAATGGCAATGGCGGCAATAATTAGAATTATAATCAAAAGCCGATTTTTAATCAGCTTTTTTTGATAAATACAGGCGGCTAAAAATAACCAAACCGGTGCCGAGTATTTCATGGCAATAACCGATGTGGTAGTGGTCATTTGCAAAGAATAGATTACAATAGTGGCCATAATTGCATAGGCAACACAATAGATAAACAGCCAGCGATCAAATTTAATTTTACGAGGGCGCAGGGTAGGCAGCAAAATAAGAGCCGCAATTAAAGATCTAATGCCGGTGATATAAAGTGGATCGGCATCAAAAGCCTTAATAACCGCACTGCTGCTGCTCCAAATAAAGGCGCCTAAGATTACCAGCCAGCTACCGGGAATAATAAAATTGGTATTTGCTTTTTTAGTTTGCATAATATCCCCTATTCTCTGCCTGCGGCAGCCCATAAGTGGCGATAATAATCCTGCTCTAAAATTAATTGCGAATAATGGAATTTGTCGTCGATTAGCTGATTAATTTGCTCAACTTCTTCGGCGGCTAAATCGCCTTCTATATTGCCATTGCTATAATTATAGCGGCCGTTTTCGGTAATAAAGCTGCGGCTATTGAAGATAATCAGGCTTTGATCATCGGCAAAAATATCGCGTCCCATAAATAGGCGGCTATCAAAATCCAGGCCAAATAAATTGCTTACGGTGGGCATTATATCTAAAGAAGAAGCAGGCTTGCTAATTTGCTGATAAGGCAAGCCCGGCTGCCAAATTAGCAGCAAATTGCGATAAAGTTCAAAAGTATTATCGGGGGCTATGCCGCCATTTAGCTCGGCCATCGCCGCAGTTGACAGCCCATATGGATAATGATCCGAGCTTAGCACAATAACCGTATCATTCATTTTGCCGGCCTTGGTTAACTCGTCTACCAGGTAAGTAAGGGCATATTCCAATTCTAAATTACAAGCCAAATAGGCTTGCGCCTCGCTGCTTAAATCCAAATGGCTAACCGCCTCGCGATTGGCCATTGCCTGATGATTGCCGCCAAAATTATAATTTAAATGGCCGCTAACTGTCATATAATAGGTATGAAAACGCTCGTTTTGGATATATTGGGGCACGGTTTGTTCCATCATTTGCAAATCCGAGCGTGGCCAGGCCTCGTCGATATTTAGGCCATTGCCCACCCCGGTATATTGATACCCCAAATTAGGATGCGATTTATCACGCTCATAATAATCATAGGTATGATTATGAAAGGCCAGCGGCTGCGGATAGCCCAAGGCCGCAAATTGATGGCCCATGGTTTGCGGCAAATAATTATCGGCCGAGGCGGCAAAGCTCCAAAGCCCTTTTTTGGGCAAAATACCCTGGCAGGCCACATATTCGCCATCACTGGTCGATACATTCCAAATGGGCGTATAAAATTGGCTAAAATGAAAGCCACCGGTAGCAAGCTTGGTGATGGTTGGGAAAAGTTCTGGATAATTTAAAACACAATGCGAAAGAGCCTCGGCCGTGATATAAATTAAATTATCGCCGGCAAAAAGCCCGGTATAGTCGTTTTTAAGGGTGGGGCTGATGCTGCCAAAATAATTATGCATATCGGCTAAGGTATTGTTTTCGGCACCGGCGGCCAATTGCTCAAAATCAAATTCTAAGGTATTATAGGTGGGCAAATCCGGCTCGCCGGCTGCCGCCTTGATTAGTAAAAATTCGCTAAAGTCCTGCTTAAACCAGTTGCTTAGCGCAATTTTTTGATCAAAATCTTTATATAAGGTGCTGGCAGCATTGCCCTCGGCATCGGCCATGGAGGTGGCCAGTTGCGGAAAAAGCAATTCTTGCAAATCCAGGCCGCTTGAGACAATTACGCCCAGCTGCATCTGGCGCAAAAGCGGTGCCGAGCTATTATGGTATTGAGTATAGGCACTATTGCCATCACGTCCCAAAGCCGGCAAAAGGGCATAAATTGTAAGCAAATAGCAAACAATAGTTGCAGCCGCCAAGCTATTATACCAAAATTTACGATAAAAGTTAGCATAAGGCGCTTTAAAGATGGCAAAAACTACAATTGGCAGCAGTAAAAGCACAAAACCGCCCCAATTTGTGGTAACAACTTGAATAATATCTTCATAAAATTGCAAAACATCGCCGGCCTTAGTTAAAGAATAAAGCATTAAAGGCACTTTAAACATGCAATTATAGCCAAATTGCAGGCAATAAAATATAGCAATTAAAATGGCTGTAATAAGCGAAAGAATATAGCCTATTTTAGGCTTAAACAGGCTATATAGCAGGCTAAACAGTAAAGCACCGCATAAAGCCATCGCCGTAAACCAAATAAAGCGGCTGCCCGTAATAGCACCGTTTAAATTAAGCTGAAAAGTTATTTCCCAGTATAAAAGAGCAGCTAACCATAGCAAAAACAAGGGCAATCCTTGGCGAATATGCTCCTTAATGCTAAAAGGGCTTGCCTGCTGCCCCGATTTAAAGCCGATTAGCGCTTTAAATTTAGCAATTTTAGTTGATGGGCTATTAGGGTTTAGCTGCTGGTTTAAACTGTTTTCTGTTGCCATTTAATTCACCGTTTCTGTAATAATCGACCAAGCCGCTGCTTGGCGCAGCTGTTCAATGGCTTGGTTTTGCGGGCTTAAGCCCAAGTTGTGTTCTTTAGCCGCAAAATCGGGCATCAAGGGGATGATAATGCTAGCCCCACTGCCGCTCATAATTACCGGCAAATCTAGGCTATAAGCTAAATCGATAAGTGTTTTTATGGGTGGGTATTTTTCGATAACCACCTGCTGTAAATCATTCTTTAGCAGCCCTTTAAGTATCTGATAATCGCCTTTGGCTAAGGCTGTATATAATTGATTTAAGGCAAGTTGTTCTTGCTTAAAATCGCTAAAGGGGCGATTTTGTTCTTTAAATAGGCCAAAAATTTGGGGGGTGGGGATGGCAATTTGCGGATTAAGCAGCAAAAGCGGCTGCCTAAAATTGGCCAAAGGCTGCAAAATTTCGCCAATGCCGCTAACCTTGGCCACGCCTCCTAAAAGGCAAAAAGGGATATCCGCCCCCAGCTTTAAGCCGATTGCCGCTAAATCGCTAGCGGAGATATCCAGACCAAACAGGGTTTTTGCCCCGATAAGTACGGCCGCCGCATCGCTAGAGCCGCCGCCTAAACCTGCCCCTTCGGGGATGGCTTTTTCGATGGCAATGGCTAAATTTTGCTTTAAGCCTAATTCGGCCTTTAAAAGCTGCCAAGCCCTAAGTGCTAAATTGGGCAAATTTTGCTTAGCCGTCAATAAAGGGGGATGACAAAGGCAGCTATCATGAGCGGCTTCGCTTAAAGTAATGGTATCGGCCAGATTAATTTGCTGAAATAGGCTGGCCAAAAGATGATAATTATCGGCTCTACGGCCGCAAACAGAAAGCCGCCAATTAATTTTGGCCAAGGCTTTTACTTGTAAACTAGCCATCTAAAGCCTCTTTTTTTAATTGCAAATAGGCATCGCTAAAATAAGGGGTTAGCTGAATTTCCTGCTCGCCACCGCCAAAAGGCTTAGCACTAATGGCAAGTAGTGGCGGCGCTTGCATTCTTTTGGCCACTGCCATGCCCCGATAAAGCAGCCACCAGTATTCCAAATCCTGAATAAATTGGCCGCAATCGCTAAATAATTCTTCGATAATTTGCTCGGAAACATTCAGATATTCGGCCAAATTGCCATCCAAATATATTTTTAATAGGTCATGGGGATTTTGTTTATCTACGACCATAGCTTTAAGCAAATAGTCATGATAGGCATAGATAAGGGGGTCGCCTAAGCCCTTGCTTACATCTTGTTGTGGTGATAGCTCGGCCGAGGGGCGAATGGCAGCGATTTCGGCAATGGGGGCTTGGGGGAAATATTTTTGATTTAAATAGGCGGCGGCCTGATAAACCTGATATTTCCACAAATCGGCCTGGGCGGCAAAAGCGCCGCCTAAATCGCCATAAAAGGTGGCATAGCCTACGCTTAATTCGGCCTTATTGCCATTGCAGGTAAAAATGGCATCCCAGGAGGCTGCCGCAGCCGCTAGCAGGCGTGTTCTTTCGCGTGCTTGCATATTTTCCAGCACTGTCATATTTTGTTCCAGTTTAAATTGGCGGCCATCGGGAGCATAAACGGTGCTCCAGGCAAAAGAGGCTAAAATCGAGTCCATCGATACTTGAATGGGCATATCCAATTTATTTATGGCTAGGGCTTCGGCCAAACGGGCGGCTAAATCCTGGGTTAGGCTGCTATTATATTTACTGGGCATAATCATGCCCAAAACATTTTCCGATCCTAAAGCTCTGCTATAAACCATGGCCGCCAGGGAGGAATCGATGCCGCCGGATAGGCCGATAACGGCCTTTTTTTGGCCGATGCTATGGCAAAAGGCCTGTACGCCTTTGATTAAAGCCTCGCCCAAAAGCTGTTCGGGCTGGCTTTGGGGGATGATGCGGCCCGGTTTATTGATTTGCCAAAGGCCAACGCTTTCGATGAAGTCGGCTTCGCGATTAATCATTTTGCCTTGGCGATCGAGCTGATAGCTACCGCCTAGGAATAGGTAGTTGGCCTTACCGCGCGATTGCAGCCCTACGCCGGCCACCTGAAAATAAGGGCGTCCTTCGATATAAGGGGCATCCGGCAGGGCTTCGGCTAAGAAGGGGGCAGCCGAAACATTGATTAGTAAATCGATATCTTTGGCGGTAAAGGGCAAATCTTTTTCGCGCCAATTGCCCAGTAAAAAGCCGGTGCGATACAGTTTGCCTTCTACATCGAGCATATAAGGTTTGGTTTCGTTATGGGCGGCAAAGGGCAGATAAGCGCCTTCGATATAGGCATCGCCAAGCGGCGCTTCCAGGCGGCCTAGCAGGCCATCTTGTGCCATAAAGCAGGTATTATAAAGTTTACCGTTTTCATAGGCGATATTGCCGAAGATGATGGTTAAATCATCGGCATAGGCGGCAATTTGCTCGCCGATGCTTTGGCAATCGGCAATAAACTGGGGGTTTTGCCAATGATCATCTAAAAGCAGGCCACTGATTGCCAGCTCGGGAAATACCAATAATTCGGCCTGATTTTGTTTGGCAATATCGATTAATGTTTGCATTGATTGCTGATTGCGCCTTAAATCAGCCGGGAAGATTTCCATTTGGGCGATGGCTATGGTCATTGGAATGGCCTCCTTGGGTTTTGTTTTTTTATTAAAGGTTTCTTTTGTTTCTTTTCTTTCCTTAAAAGAAAAGAAAGGTCTTAATCTTTTAAATCTTTCGAGTTAAAAAAGGCTCGAAGCTATAATTTAAATAGGCAGCTAAATCCGGTTGAAAGGAGATATTCGAAAGATTTAGCTGCTATTGTTATTTGCGAAGCAAATGGCAATAAAGTGCTCTTTGTTGATTATTGGGGTATATTATGTTTTATTTTATTTGGGAGGGCTTTCCTCCCAGCTTAGAATGTGTTTTTTGATTTTGTAGGGAATGGTCTTGACCATTCCGATGATTTAGGTTATTGTTATCTTAATTGTTGACTGGATTGTTTTGGTTTGTGTTTTTTGTTGATTATTGATTGTTGTTTGTTGTTTGCTTTGCTGTTCTGATTTAGTTTTTTGCTGCTTGTTGTTAGGTTAGTTGTTCTATTTTACTCTTTTGTTGCTGGTTGTTAGCTGGATTGTAGGCTACTTACATTTTTCGGCGGATAATTACCTTGGTTTGTATTCCGTGGATTGAAAGGTTTTCTTGTCCCTTCCTACGTTAGCTAGATTATTTTCTTTTATCGCAGAGGGGGTTGTTACTTTTTGGTCGCAAAAAGTAACCAAAAACGACCGCTA
>CAYJBP010000069.1:0-13474 GCA_964368605.1 uncultured Peptococcaceae bacterium
CTAAATTTTATATTGTCAAAAGCCATAATCTTTGATATAATTAAGGGATACTGGGCTATATTGAAAAGAGGTTAGTAAATTGCTAAATTTAAGTATTGAAAGATTAATTTTTGTGCTACCGGCGATTATTGTCGCTTTATCTGTACATGAATTTGCACATGCGCGGGTTTCCTATGCTTTTGGCGACCCTACCGCCAAGGATGCCGGACGTTTAACTTTAAATCCACTGCGCCACTTGGATGTAATTGGTACTTTGCTCTTAATTTTTGCCGGCTTTGGCTGGGCTAAGCCGGTGCCGATTAATCCTTATTATTATCAGGGCGATCGGCGCAAAAAAGTGATGTGGGTTTCTTTAGCAGGGCCTTTAAGTAATTTGGCGCAGGCTATTATTGCCGCAATTATTTTGCCGATTACCTTTCAGGTAATCGATAGCTTTGGTACAGGCATTGTTAATGCCAATTTTATTCAATGGTTTATCGATTTTATCTATTATTACCTATATATTAATATTGTTTTAATGGTTTTTAATCTTTTGCCGGTGCCGCCTTTGGATGGCTCGAAGATTTTAGCCGGTATTTTGCCTGCTCGTTATACAGGCAGTATTTATAAATTAGAGCAATATGGGCCAATAATTTTATTGGCGATGGTCTTTTTTGGCCTAACCAGCCGCATTATTGGCCCTATTGTTGACTTTATCGTCGGCTTATTGTTATTTTAAGGAGAAATTTGATGGCTAAGCAAAAAACTTCTAAGCAAAACTATATTTGGGGTATTTCGATTATCTTTTTTATCATCGTTACTTTGCTGTGGTTGGTATTAACCTTGCAACCCGAAAATTATGGCTTGATGGCCTTTTTTATCATCATTATTGCCGTGATTATGGCGGTTAATTCCTATCGCATCATCAAATATAATACCCATATCCAGCCTTCGGTACAGGTACGGACATTTAGACGCGACACTTATCGTCCTTCGCAAAAAAAGATGGAAGTTTGCCATGATTTTTATGCCTATTGCCCCGATTGCGGTTTATTAAGAAGAGAAAATGCCCTAGTTTGCGGCCGCTGCCAGGCCGAATTACCTCAAAAAATTATTAAAGGAGCTTAAGAATGACAAATAAATTAACTGTTTTAAGTGGCATGCGCCCCACCGGGCGCTTGCATTTGGGCCATTATAGCGTTATCGAAAACTGGATTGAGCTAACCAAGCAATATGAGGCCTACTTTTTTACTGCCGATTGGCATGCCATTACCACTCAATTTGATAATACCGATAATTTGGCCGAAAATAAAAAGCAGGTGGTTATCGATTGGTTGTCGGCCGGGCTAGACCCCGAGCAATGTCATATTTTTAATCAATCGGAAGTTAAAGAACATGCCGAAATGCATTTGCTGTTTTCGATGATTACCCCACTTTCCTGGTTGGAGCGGGTTCCTACCTATAAAGGGCAGGTAGAGCAGTTTTCGAAGCAGGGTAAAGATATTACTACTTATGGCTTTTTGGGCTACCCTTTATTGATGGCCTCTGATATTTTGATGTATTTACCCTTTGGTGTGCCGGTAGGGGAGGATCAAAGTGCTCATTTGGAGTTTGCACGAGAGCTGGCCAGGCGTTTTAATCATCTTTATCAAAGCGAGCTTTTCCCCGAGCCGCAGGCGCTTTTTGCAAAAATTAAGATGTTGCCCGGCATCGATAAGCGCAAAATGAGTAAAAGTTATGATAATTATATCAATCTTTCGGCCGATGCCAAGGAAGTTAAGGACAAAATTTGGCAAATGATTACCGATCCGGCCAGAATTCGCAAAGATGATCCCGGGCATCCCGATATTTGTACAGTTTATGCCTATCATGGTTTTTATAATGCTAAAGAGCAAGCCCAAATTTGTGAAGATTGCAAAAAAGGGGCAATTGGTTGTGGGCAGTGTAAATTGCGCTTGAATGAAAAGCTAAATCAGTTTTTAGAGCCGATTAGAGAGCGCCGTGCTCAATTAGAGCAAAACCCCAAAATGCTGGCCGAGATTGTAGATGCCGGTAATGCCGCTGCTCGTAAAAAAGCCCAAGCTACAATGGCTCAAATGCGCGAGGTTATGCAGCTGTGAGCACAGATGCCTATCAACTAAACTTGCCTACCTTTGAAGGCCCTTTTGATTTGCTCTTGCACTTGATTAGGGAAAATCAGGTTGATATTTATGATATTCCAATTGCCGAAATTACCGGCCAATACCTGGCCTATTTGCAAAATATGGAGGCTTTGGATTTAGAAATCGCCAGCAGCTTTATTGTAATGGCCGCTACTTTGCTGGCGATTAAGGCCAAAATGCTTTTGCCGCCAACTGAAACCGGCGAGGAAGGCGAAGAGATTGAAGATGCCCGTGAAGAGTTGGTTCATGATTTATTGGAATATATGCGCTTTAAAGATTTGGCGGCCAACTTAGAAAATTTGCGTGAGCATAGCCGTCTGCAATTTGCTCGTCCTAATATGGAGGAATTGTACTTAAATTTATTTGCCGATGAAAATCCGCTTAAGGGCAAAACAATAGAGGATTTACAGAATGCCTTTTTAAAAGTTTGGGCCGACTTGGAGAATAAGGAAGAAGTTTTGAGCATAATAAGGGAGCAGATTACTATTCCCGAGCAAATCGACAAGATTAAGCAGGCCTTGCAGGCTAAGCCTAAAGGCCTGGCCTTGGCCACAATTTTAGCCGATTGCAAAAGCAAAATGGAGTGGGTAATCAGTTTTTTGGCTTTACTGGAAATGATAAAAAACAGGCAAGTAATGGTAAGCCAAGCGGCGGAATTTGCGGATATTTATTTATATGCAAAAGGGAATTGATGGTTATGGAGCAAAATCAAGTTAAAAAAGTGGTAGAATGCTTATTTTTTGTGGCAAATAGCCCTTTAACGATTAAGCAATTGGCCGAATTAGCCGCTGCCGATAATAATCAAGTTAGTCAAGCCATAGCAGAATTATGTTTGGAATATGAGCAAAGAGGCTTTAATTTGCAGCCAATAGCAGGTGGCTGGCAATTTATGACGGATAAGGAGTTTGCGCCGCAAATAGAAAAATTATATCGCCCTAAAATGCAGCAATTATCTAAGGCGGCGATGGAAACCTTGGCAATTATTGCCTATAAGCAGCCGATCACCCGTGCCGAGGTGGCTGCTATTCGCCAGGTAGATGTGGATAGTATTGTAACTAAACTGCTGGAAAAGGGCTTGATTAAGGATTTAGGAAGAAGGATTGGCCCGGGAAGGGCGATGCTTTATGGTACCAGCGAAGAGTTTTTGCATTTTTTTGGGCTAAATTCGCTTAATGATTTGCCACATATTGAATCAGATAATATTTTTGATTTAGAGGGCAAATAGATTGTATTGTTTGCTAAATCTAGTTAAAATTGCTTATATGGAGCATGAAGCGTTTTTTATCTTAACTTTTTGGGTGGGCTTTGTCCTTACCCAAATTTTTTTGGCTAAGATCAAATTTTTAGTATATTTTGCCGTAAAATACAAACAATAAATTTAGATTATTTAAAATTATAGTTTGGTGGAGGTAAAATATGAAAGCAACAGGAATTGTAAGAAGAATAGACGATTTGGGTAGGGTGGTTATACCTAAGGAAATCAGGCGTAATTTGCATATTCGGGAAGGTGATCCTCTGGAAATATTTGTTGATAAAGATGGCGAGGTTATCTTAAAAAAATATTCCCCCATCGGGGAATTATCTAATTTTGCCCGCGAATATGCCGATGCTATCAATGAAGCTACCGGTCAATCGGTGCTAATTTGCGATCGGGATAATATTATAGCGGTTGCCGGGGCCTCTAAAAAGGATTTTTTAGGCAAAACTATCGGCCGCTTGGTAGAGCAATCGATGACCGAGCGTCGCCCTTTGATGAATAATTATCAAGGAAAAAAGGCCGGCTTAGATGGCAATATCATTGCCGATGATAATGGCGAGGATAGCTATCGTTTTAGCGGTGAGGTAATTATGCCAATAGTTGCGCAGGGCGATCCAATTGGTGCGGTGATTATTTGCGGCCAGCATGATTTAGGCGATAGCGAAAGAATTGTTGCCCAGACTGCAGCCGGAGTATTGGCTAAGCAGATGGAACAATAAATCATTAAGGTCGTTTAAAAACTCTGTTTTTTGCCAGCTTAATCTCTGATTTAATAAAGCAAGGATTACTCTTTGCATCCCCTAAGGCAAAGGAGGGGAAGCGCCTATTTTATGTTCTGCCTCACTTATCTTTTATTTTTAAAAGCAAAGTAAGCAATAGAGATTTTTTAGCCGGAGAATTAATTTTATGATAATTCTCCGGCTAGATTTTTTATTTT
Organism: uncultured Peptococcaceae bacterium; assembly: GCA_964368605.1. Lineage (GTDB taxonomy): Bacteria > Bacillota > Dehalobacteriia > UBA4068 > UBA4068 > CAYJBP01. Next base: position 4,337 of record CAYJBP010000069.1, read on the forward strand.
TCCTTTTTGCTGATTAATAGATAAAAGGTTGGCATTAGGAATAAAACGAGTATGGTTGATGTTGTTAGGCCGCCGATGATGATTATGCCCATGCTCTGCAACATTTCGGTGCCTTCGCCAATACCTAAGGCCAACGGAATCATCGATAAAATAGTGGTTGCGGTTGTCATTAGGATAGGACGCATTCTTAATTTGCCGCTAGCTATTAGCGCTTCGGTTAGGGGCAAATCTTTTTTGAGGCTATTGGCAGTATCTACAAATAAAATACCATTGTTTACCGCTATCCCAACCAGCATCAATAGGCCCATCATGCCAATCATAGTAAGGGATTGGCCGGTTAGGAAGATTAGGCCAAAAGAACCGATAAAACAAAAAACTATGCTTGTCATTACCATTAATGAAAAACGAATCGACTCAAATTGCACGGCCATCACGATAAATACTAGGAAAACGGCGGTGCCAATTGCGCCGGCTAGGGCGGTTAATTCATCAGTGGTCATATTAGAACCGGGGCCTTCGCCTACCTCTACACCTTGGCCATAATTGCTGTTTTCTTCCAATTCTGTGATGGCCTTTTGCACGCTTTCTTGATTTTGGTCGGTGACTATGGCGCTAAGTTCTAGGGTATAAATACCATTAACACGCTCAATGGTTTGGGCATTATCGCTAAATACCGGTTCTGCTACCTGATTTAGCTGAATTGTTCCTTTAGAGGTGGCGATAGGTATATCCATTAGCGAATTTAAATTATCATATTGGCCTTGTGGATATTCTAACATTACCGAATATTCATCATTATCCATATTAAGTACCGCTACCTCGGTGCCGCTTAAGGATTGCCTTAAAGTTTGGGCAATTTGGGCTGGCATTAGGCCAAATTGTAGGGCTTTATCCGGGTCGATTTTAATGCTTACTTTAGTTTCGCCCAGGCTGCCGGCCGAGGATTGTACCGCCAAAATTCCGGGGATTTGATAGATTTGATCGCTTAAGTCGCTAGCCGCAGCTTTTACCGCATCATAGTCATGGCCGGAAATAGTAGTGCCTAGGCTGGTTTCGCCTATCGATCCCATCATGCTGCCGCTTTGCTCAACGGTAATGCTGGTATTGGCAAAATTGGCGCTATAAAGCAAATATTCATCAATCATCTCTGTAACGGGAGTATTATCGGTAATTTCGGCCTCTATGCTGGCGCTATTACCTTCGATTTCTGTGATTACATTTGTTAAACGCGTATCTTCCAACATTTTTTGCTCAATGGGCAAAATCTGCCGATCGATACTCTCGATTTTAGTGCCCGGTCTAAATTCGGCTTTTACCACAATAACTCCGCTATCGGTAGCACTGATTAGCTCGATGGGTATAAATAATAATAAGCTGCAGGAAATCAAAAGCAGGAATATTGATGATAAAAGCACTGTTTTGCGCTTAAAGATAAACTTGCGTATAATTTGATCATATTTTTTTTCTAAATAGGCCAATATTTTGGCCAATGGCGAAGGCTTTTCGACCGGCTTAATCAAATAATAGAATAAGGGGATTAAAACCATGGCCGAAATTAATGAAGCTATCATCGCCATCACAATTACCAGGCTAAGCTGCGAGAATAGTTGGCCGGACATACCACCTAAAAAGGCCATCGGTAAATAAACTACAATGGTGGTAATTGTAGAGGCAATAACCGATGCCCCCACCAGACGAAATCCTTCTATAGCAGCCTCTTTAAAGCGATTGCCATGTTCTTGTGCTTTAAAAATGCTTTCCAGCACCACAATAGAATTATCAACCATCATGCCAATTGCAATAATCAAGGCCGTTGTGGTAACTAGGTTTAGCTCAAAGTTAAGTAGGCTCATGCCGATTAAGGTAATTACCAGTGATAAGGGTATCGAGCTGCCGATAATAAAACTGGCCTTCATATTGCCTAAGAATACAAAAAGTACAATCATGCATAAAATCACCGCAATCAATAAAGTTGTCGCCACCGAAGTAAGCGAGCTGATAATATTTTCGCTTTCATTTTTGGTTATCTCGATATTGATATCAGGATAATCTTGCTCGATTTTGGCCAATTCATCCATGATTTCGGCGGTTAGCAGCGGAATATTGGCATCATTGCTGGCTGTAATCGATACCCCAATATCAGAATTGCCTTGATTGCGACTAATCGAATCGGCATCTTTTACTGCCATTTCTACCTTGGCAATATCGCTAAGCTTAATCATAGCACCGCTTTGGCTGGCTATGCTAATATTATTAAGCTCTGCTAAATTGGTAAACTGAGAAGAAGCCGAAATATTTAAGCTTTGGTCGCCATTTGCCACTTCTCCTAAGGGTATTTCATAATCATAGGCGGCTATGCTATTGATAATATTACTTAGGCTAAGCCCATATTGCTGCATTTTTGCCGAATCGGCACTGATGCTAATATATTCTTCCTCGCCGCCTCTAATCGCAACTTCGGCTACGCCTATAAGAGCATCTATTTCCGGTACCAAAACATCATTGGCAAAGCCCAAAATATCCTCGCCTTCTGCGCCGGAAACGGACATGCGCATCATTGCCCCTTGCCCTAAAGCAATCTCCATAATAGTGGAATCTAGGGCGTCTTCCGGCAATTGTAGCCGATCAAGGGCAGTTTTAATATCCATATAGGTTTGATTGGTATCTATATCAAAATCAAAACTAAAAACAACCATCGATAAACCTTCGCTGGAAATGGTGCGGCTTTCGGTAAAGCCTGCTATTGTAGCGCCAATCTCCTCGATTTCGGCAGAAATGGTGCTATCAATCAATTCCGGGTCGGCACCCGGATAGGGGGTTGCTACAATAAAAGTAGGCATCTCGATACTGGGCATTTGAGCCAGCTTAAAGCCAAAAATAGAGCTAATACCAAAAATCAGCAAAGAAAAAAAGATTAATAGGGTTGAAACCGGGCGTTTAATAGCTAATTTAGTTAGAAACATCTTGGTTTTCCTCCACAACCTTGGCATTATTGCGTAAAGAATCCGACCAGGTGATAATAACTCGATCGTCTGCGCTTAAGCCATCCAAAACTATGATTTGGTCTTGGTTAAATTGGCCTAAGCTGATGATTCTTTTTTCGGCAATGCCATTATTATTTACATATACATAGGCCTCGTCGCCCTGGTACTGAACCGCATCAAAAGGAATAGTTAGGGCATTTTCGGCCGTAAAATTAGCCAGGCTAATCGTGGCCATCGTACCATAATAAAGATTGCTGCCACCATTATCTATCTGCCCTTTAACGGTAAACATGCCGGTTTGAGGGCTGGCTACTTGCCCAATTTCGCTGATTTGACCACTTAATTCTTGATCATTTACCATAACGGTAAGCGGCTGGCCGATTGTTAAATAAGGGATGGTTTTTTCCGATACGGCAAAACTTACAAAATTGCCATCCTCGCTAACAATTTCCATTGCCACCGAATTGCTATTTAAAATATCCAAAGGCTCTATGGAAATTGTCGATACTATGCCACTAATAGGGGCTGTAACCCGGTGTTCGTCTAATAATTCGGCAGCATCATCGCGGCTATCTGCGGCATCATTAATACTATTGGAGGCATTGGTTAATTGGCCGCTAAGCGAGGCGTTTTCTACCCTAAACAGCGGCTGCCCTACCTCTACAAAATCGCCGTTTTGCACCAAAACTTCCTCAACCGTGCCGGCTAGGCCGGAACTAACCGCTGCACTGCTTTGATTATCAAAAAATGCCGAATTGCTACATGTATAGGCGCCAATAGTGGCAGTAGCTTCGCGCCCTGCCTGCACTCCGCCGGGATTTATTACATTAATAGTGATATAATTTACCATAATATTACCAAATAAAAACTCCGGGCTGCCAGATATTTCGCTAACGGTGCCGGTTAGGGCTTCGCCGGTATCTATTAAGGTAACCTGTGCTGTATCGCCAAGCATAATATGCTCGGCATCTTGGCTTAAAAAGGGAATTCTTAAATCCAGCTCGCTTTCATTAGCAATATAAGCTAACTGGCTAGTTGGGCTAACGGTGGCCAAAACTTCGGTATCAATACTGCGTATATAGCCGCTAATTGGGGCTTTAACCAGGGTGCTATCATAAATATTGCTATAGTTTTCATTGGCGCGGCTTAGCGCATCGCTGGCGCTATCATATAGATCATTGGCATTTTCGGTATCAATGGTAAAAAGCACATCACCCTCGGTAACCGTATCGCCGATATTCACCATTACTTCTTCAACTTCGCCTGCTATCATCGGCATAATAGCCGTTTGGTTTTGTGGTTCAAGCTCGGCAATATAGTTGCCGTAAAGGGAGAATTCGCCAATAGTTGGCTGCGTGCTTTTAACGGTTATAGACGCTGTTTCGGCAGTTGTTTCGTTGTTGGAACAGCCACTTAATAGGGCGATGGCCATGGTGATTATAATTAGTATTTTTTTCATATTATTCAGCTCCAAATTTATATTTGATGACCTGCATCATTGCTGATAGTATGATAGAATAAAAAAATAAACTCAAGATAAACAAAATTAACTATTTTATTTATCTTAAGTTTATCTTATTGGTATATACTTTGATTATCAAACCGGAAAGGTGATAAATATGTTTAATATTTTAGTTGTTGATGATGAAATTAATATTCGCCGCCTAATGCAGATTATTTTGGAGCAAAATGGCTTTACTGCTTTTTGTGCCGAAAATGGCGAGGTAGCCCTAAATATTATGGATAGCCAGCAAATAGATTTGGTTATTTTAGATATAATGATGCCCAAGATGGATGGCTATAAATTTGTAGAAATTTTGCGCCAAACCAATTGCGATTTGCCGGTTTTAATGGTAAGTGCCAAGCAGGATATTAGCGATAAAAAGCTGGGTTTTATGGCCGGCACCGATGATTATATGACAAAACCTGTAGATGAAGAAGAAATGATTTTGCGGATTAAGGCTTTATTGCGGCGCTCCAAAATTGCCCATCAGCGCCAAATTAAAATTGGCGAGGTGGTTTTGGATTATGATGCCTTAACCGTTAAATATCATCAGGATAGCCAAACTTTGCCGCCTAAAGAATTTTATCTACTCTATAAGTTATTGGCTAATCCCGAGCAGATTTTTACCCGTTATCAAATTTTAGACGAAATTTGGGGCATGGAAAGCGATACCGCCGATAATACGGTTATTGTTCATGTTAACCGCCTGCGTAAGCGTTTTGAGCATATTAAAGAATTTGAAATTATCACTGTGCGTGGCTTAGGCTATAAGGGAGTGCGTTATGAAATTAAAAATTAATACTTTTCCGGTTAGGATTTTTATTACGGTACTAGCTACCCTAGTAACGATGATTTTATTCTTTATCATAGGTATTATGATTATCAATTATCTGGATTTGGAGATGAAAACCTTTATTAATGGCCTAAATAATCTGCGAGCAAGAAGTTATTTAATAGTTATGCTGATTAGCAGTTTTATTTGTGCCAGTTTACTAAGCTTTGTTTTAATTCGAATTCAGCTTAAGCCTTATAATTTGCTAAAATATGGCCTGTTTATGTTAACTAAAGGCGAGTACAGTGTGCGCTTAGACAGTAAAAATTTAAATTCGGCAGAATTTAATGAAATAATCGAAGACTTTAATACCCTGGCCCAAGAGCTGGAAAATACCGAATTATTTCGTAAAGACTTTATCAATAATTTTTCCCATGAATTTAAAACACCGATTACTTCTATTAAAGGCTTTGCCAAGATAATCAAAAATAATCATTTAACCGAAGAAGAAAAATCTGAATATTTGGATATAATTGTAGCGGAAAGCAGCCGCCTAGCCCAGCTATCTAATAATATTCTTACTTTGACTAAAATCGAAAATCAAGGTATAATAACCAATGAGGAAAATTATCAATTATCGGAGCAAATTAGATTGATTATTTTATCCTTAGAGCCTGTTTGGTCTAAAAAAGGCTTAAATTTTGACCTGGATTTGGCTGATTTTATGTTTTTTGGCAATCGGGAATTAATAAGCCATATTTGGCTAAATTTAATCGATAATGCTATCAAGTTTTCGCCGCAAAATGCCGATATAAGCATCAAGTTAATGCAAGAAACCGACCAAGCTGTATTTAAGATAAGCGATTATGGATCGGGCATGGACGAAGAAACGATAAATCAAATTTTTAATAAATTTTATCAAGGCGATGCCTCGCATAATGTATGCGGCAATGGTATTGGGATGGCAATTGCCAAAAGTGTGGTAGATTTTTATAAAGGTGAAATTGATATTATAAGCCAGCTAAATCAGGGAAGCAGCTTTACTGTTAAGCTGCCAAGCGAGCAGACAAGGAGCTAATTTATGAATGAGCTTAATTTTTATAATCAAGCCAATATTTATTTAGAAACCGCTATCGAGCAGGTTTTATTAAGGATAAATCTGCAAAGAAAGGTTTTTAACCGCCATAATGGTCGCGATTTTATTGATCATTATAAATCAAGAATCAAATCTCTAGAGAGTATGAAGGCCAAATTGCAAAAGCAAAACCTGGACTTTACCTTAGATAATGCCTTAGGCAAAATTCAAGATGCTGCCGGCATTAGAATAATTTGCCCATTTATCGACGATGTTTATCTGGTGGCGGCCTCGTTTAAAGAGTATGCCGATATAGAAATTGTTTTGGAAAAAGATTATATAGCTAATCCTAAGCCTAATGGTTATCGCAGCTATCATATAATATTAAAGCTGCCGGCACATCTTTTTTTACAGTATCGTGATATTTATGTAGAGGTGCAAATAAGAACTATTGCCATGGATTTTTGGGCCAGTCTTGAGCATCAGCTTAAATATAAAAAGGAAATTGGCAATCAGGATTTTTTAATCGGCCAATTAAAGCGCTGCGCCGATGAAATTACCTCAACAGATTTAACCTTGCAATCAATACGCGATATTATCTACTCAATGGAAAATAATTAGGAGGCAGTATGAAAATTTTATTAGCCGATGACGAGCAGCAATTGATTTATCCGATTGCCAAATATTTAGAACTGCATGGTTTTAGCGTAGATACTGCCAATGATGGGCAGCAAGCCTTGGAGTTAGCCACCAGTAATATCTATGATTGCCTGGTTTTAGACATTATGATGCCATATTTAGATGGCATAGCCTTAGTTGGCAAATTGCGAGCCATGCATAATTTTACCCCGATAATTCTGTTAACCGCCAAAAATAGCTCGCCCGACCGTATCGAAGGTTTTAGCGGTGGGGCGGATGATTATATATCCAAACCCGTTCCTTTAGCCGAATTGCTTAGCCGCGTGCAGGCTTTAATCAGGCGCAATAATCAATATGGCACCGATATTTTGACTATTGGTAATTTAAGCTATAATCAACGCACTTTTGAACTGGCGGCTAGTGGCATATCTGTGCGCTTAAGCAGCGCCGAGGGTATTATTTTGCAAAATCTTATTATTCATCATGGCAAAATAGTAGCAGCGGATTATCTGCTGGAAAAATTCAGCCAATTAGCAGAAAATATCGATCATGAAACTTTAGATTTATATTTAAAATTCTTGCAAAAAAAATTGATAGCTATTAAGTGCGATCAATTTATCAATATTAGCGATACTGGCTTTAAACTGGTACAAGAGGTGCAGAATGAGGCATGATAGGCATAATGAATTAGATAAAAAGGTGCGCGGAAGATTTATTCTTGTGGGCTGTTTATCGATAATTGTTGTTACCTTATCTTTACAGTTTGCTAATAATTTATTTACGATTAATCAAACTAATCAATTATTTAAGGGTTTTTTGGAAAGAGTTATTGAAAGTGGCGGCAGGGAAAATCCCAATAATTTGCCCGATGGTAGTCATGAATTGAATGCTTATATCGAAAAGGGTTTTGCGGCCAATAGTTTTGCGGTAATTATTACCCAGTCGGGGCAGGCGGAGCTGATTGCTACAACTAATTCGGCCAAATATGAGGATGTTTATTTAGAGCTTACCCAGCAGGTTTTAGCTTCCGGCGAAGTAAGGGGCAATATAAACTCTTATCATTATTTGATGGGGCAGTATAATGGCTCTACCATCATTGCTTTTGGCGATTTTTGGCAAGAGGAATTATTAAGTGGCATATTTACCCAAAATTCAATCTCGGCCGCCGTGATTTCGATGGTTTTATTATTGATTTTATTAGTATATTTTTCCGCCAAAATTGTGCGTCCAATTACCAATAATATTGTAAGCCAAAAGACCTTTATCAGCGATGCCGGCCACGAGCTTAAGACCCCGGTAGCAATAATTTCCGCCAATGCGGAAATGCTGGCTGCAGAAAATGGCGGCGAAAATACTTATATTAAAAATATCCAAAGCCAAACTCAAAGGATGAACAGCTTAATCGAAAAATTACTGATGCTTTCTGCACTTAATGAGCAAAAGGCTGCTAATTTTAGCAAATTTGATTTAAGTGAGATGATTATAGATGTAAGCAAAACCTTTGAAATCATTGCGTCGCAAAAGAATTGTCTCTTAAACTATGATATTGATACCGATTTAAGCCTGCATGGCGAGAGCAAAAGCTTGCAGGAAATGATTATTATCCTACTTGATAATGCTATCAAATATAGCCCTGCAGATTCATCGATTGATATATCCTTAAAGCAACATGGTTCAAAAATTATGCTAAAAATTCAAAATAAGATCGAAAAAGATAGCATTATCGAAACCGAAAAATTATTTACCAGGTTTTATCGCTCGGATACCTCGCGCGCCAGGGCCAGTGGCGGCTATGGTTTAGGGCTAAGCATTGCCGAGAGTATTATCGGCCTGCATAATGGCATGATTGAGGCTAAAATTATCAAGGCGTCAACTGCCGATGATAATGATGCTATTGCCTTTATAGTGCTTTTATAATGGGCGTAAGCAGGTTTTTTACTGCTAATATAAGCCCCGGTTATTGCTGATTTGAGTGCTGTATACTAGTAAAACGAGGCAATTATAATATGGGATAACCTGCCTGATTGCAATATTGTAGTGATTACAATACTAAGTATGGATGATATAATAAGCACGAGCCCATAATCAGAACCCACCCAGGCGGGGCTATTTGCCCACCTAGCTGCGTTGCGCCTCCTAGGCAGGCAACCAGCCTGCCGTCGTC
>CAYJBP010000070.1:0-13263 GCA_964368605.1 uncultured Peptococcaceae bacterium
GTCCGCCTGGCAAGGCGCAACGACGACGGCAGGCTGGTTGCCTGCCTAGGAGGCACAACGCAGCTAGGTGGGCAAATAGCCCCGCCAGGGTGGGTTCGGATTACGGGCGCGTGCTTAAGCTAATAACAGGCAACAAAAATCAAAATATCAAACAAATCAAAACCAACTAAATACCTCTATTGCGGATAATAATCAACATTTTCACCAATTTGGCCAAAATCGACAACCCTGTTTTCGCTATTTTTAGGAACCCTAAAAGTATTAATGATAGCGCCGCTTTCATCAACTATATCAAAGGCAGTATAGCCACTATTACTGGTATAACCGGGCACTAAGCTACCATTATAAGCCATGCTGCCATCGCTGTTGATTGCCTCGAAAGAACCATTACCATCCATTATTAAAGTTGTTGGCTCGCCATCAACACTTATATGCCAAGTGCCGGCGGTTATTTCAAAATCATGCCCTTGCTGCTCATAATAATAATCACTGCCGGGATACGGCATATCAAGGCTAAACTCCACATTCGCCGGCATATCCTTAACCACCAATGCTTCGCCGCCATTCATACTATAATATACATTTTCGGCTCCGGTATTTAAAATAATCGAATCCTTTAAGCTATCTAACATAAACCAATTTATGGACGCATTATCGCTAAAATAATTAAAAAACATTTCCTCTAAGGCTCGGCCATCATAGCCGGCAACTAAGCTGGAATTGGCACTCCAATCCACATAGGCATCGCCGCTTTCAATAGTGGCACTATTGATAAAGAAATCAAGGCCGCTTTCTACAGTTAGGGCATCGGCTATTGCTTGAATCGATAAATCGCCTTCGTATTCAAAATCAAACTCCATTATCTGATCGGGATGATAATAGCTAACCCCATTGGTAAAATTAACAATAATTGTACCCATGCCATCGGGGCTGTTAGCGGCCGTACCGGCTTGGCTTAAACCAAGCTCGGCAAGGCTGGTAGCTACATTATTTACCATTAAGGGCGGATCATATTCATCTACCACTAAAGGATCAACAATCATTACCGTATCTTCGATTATCTCTAATAAGGCGGCATCTTGCAAATAAGTAGCAAGAACAGTAGACATCATGCCGGCTGCATCTTCTACCTGCATTTTAACATAATACTGAGGAAGATCGGCATCTATGGCCTCGCGAATAAAAAAGGCCACAATTTCGGCATCGATAACGGTGCTACCGGCATGCTCTTGCTCGTATACGGTAGCTATCTCGCTTAAGAGCGAACCCATATCATTAACGCCATTGCCAAAAATATCGGCCAAGGTGATATAATCATCACGCTCAACATCATAATTAATGCTGATTACATCGCCAAACATGCCATCATCCTGATATGACCGAAAATGGGTAACTACCTGCACATAACGGGGCGTGCTAACCGGAAAAGAGATTTTTTCGGTGGCGGCATCTTCGCTAATTCTGGCTTCAAAGGCCGCATGAGCATCGCTTATGGCTTGATTCATCGCATCTAATTCGCTGGCTGTGCCACTAAAGGTGGGGATTTCGCTAATAGTTAATTCCGTATACATGCGATCATCAAAGGCTATCTGCAAGCTTTGGCTGATATTAGCATCGGCGGCATCTTCGGCTTCGGGCGAGGCGACATCTTCGGTTAAAACATCTTCCTCAGTCGGCGCGGCCTCCTCTACCGGGGCAGTTACTTCTTCGGCTGCATCACCGCAAGCTGCAAGCCCAAAAGCAGCTACAAAGGTTAAAGCAATTAGTAAATATTTTTTCATAATTATCCTCCTTATTCATCCTATTACCTTAATTTAAAAAAGTACCATTCAGCATATTCCAAACAAACTGTTCTAATCAAATCATAGCATTTTTTTGCTCAAAAAGATTGAGAGTGTCAAAATTGACACCCTCAATTTAATAAATATATTTAGTTACTAAACATTTATATTTGCGAGAAAATATAGCCTTCATCTCGCGACCATTCAATTAGATAATTGCTGCCGGCAAGCTTGCTGCGCAGGCGCTTAATAGTGCTTTTTAAGGCATTGCTATTTTCGGAATAGGGCATTTTCCATACCCTTTCGTATAGATATTCGCAGCCTATATAGCGGCCGCTATTTTGTACCAAAATTAATAGCGTAGAAAACTCTTTTTGGCTAAGCAGCAAATCCAGGCCGTTTAAGGTGGCGATATCGGCCGTTATATCCAGCTTTAGGGGACCACTTTCCACAAAATCGGGCACTCGTTCCGAACGGCGCAATAGGGCCTCAATCCTGGCCAGCAAAACCGGGAAATCATAGGGCTTGGCCATATAATCATCGCTGCCCTCGGCTAGCCCTTTAATCATATCCTCTTGGCTGCCCAGCCCTGTTAAAAGCAAAATAGGGATGCTTGCGGCATGGCTACGGCGTAAGGTTTTCATAAACTCGATGCCATTGCCATCGGGCAGCATAATATCTAAAATAATAATATGAGGAATATTGGCATTAATACAATCTTTAGCTGCGGCGATGCTGGTAGCGGTATCTACCGTATACCCCTCCCAGCTAAGCAAGCGCTTATTGCCTCGTAGGATTTTTTCGCTATCCTCAACCAATAATATGCGTTTGTTTTTTTGCTGATTATGCATTATTTACAGCCTCCTTACTCTCGTATTGGCCTTGATAAATAGGGATGGTAAAGGTTACAGTGCAGCCTTTTTGCTGAGGGCTTTCGATCCAAATATCGCCGCCATGGGAATTTACCACGGTTTTACAAAGATAAAGGCCAAAGCCGGTACCCCCTTGCGAAACGCCACGCTCGAAAACCCTGGGCAAAAGTTCGGCATCTATGCCGCTGCCATTATCCTTAATTACCACTTTAATCAGGCCTTTATCAATTGCTGCGGATATCCTAACCGTATCATTATTAGTATGATGATTGGTGTTTTGTAAAATATTAATTATAACCTGCGACATCAAATCGGCATCGCAAAAAGCAACAAGTTTTTCGCTTTGTTCGAGGATTATATTATTATTATTTTTGGCAAAAACCAGCCTTAGCATATCGGTAATATTAAGCAATAAAGCCGAAAAATCGGTTTTTTGCCTGGCATCACGCTCGCTTAAAGCATTAAGCGAAAGCATACCACCCACTATGCGGCTTAGGCGCATGATTTCTTCCTGGGCATCTGATAAAAGCTCTGCCATTTCCTCGCCTTCATTAGTTTCCTTAGCCTGGTTCAATAAGCCCATAACAGTTTGAATATTAACGGAAATTACGGTAAGCGGCGTGCGCATTTCATGGGAGGTATTAGCCAAAAACTCGGTTTTGCTTTTGCTAACCTGCGCCAGCAGCATATTTTTTTCGTCCAGCTTGGCTCTTTGGGTTTTGTACATCTTTACCTGCTGATAAGTAGTTACACCCACCGCCAAAGAGGCCGCCAAAAAGCAAATAACTATGCTTGAAAAATAATCAAATTCATCGGTAAAATGGGCGGTTAAATCCAAATAAGCATAATCGATAATACATAATAGCGTATAAATAAGCAGCTCTAAAACAACCATAAAATACATGGTTTTGCCATCTATCATACAAGTGGTAAATACCACTGCAAATACAAAAAATGAGGTAATGCCACCATAATAACCACCGCCGGTAAAAAACATGGCACTAAAAAATAAAATAAATACCACAAATATGGTAATAATATAGGCCGCCTTATAGCGCTTTGTACGGTCAATATACCTAACCATAACCAAGGTAAATACACCCGACATAGCCTTAATTACAGTATCAAGCAGGCCTGTTTGCATAATAATTGCCTGTAAAGTCATAATAGCGGCAATGGCAATACCCGCAAAAGCAAATAAATTAAAAATCTGCACCCTAAAATCATTATCTTTATTAAAGTATTTGTCTTTAATTTTTGTAAACAAAGCCTTCATAAAAATCACACTTTCTAATATATCTGCTTAACTTAGTATATAACATAATTATACCTAAATAGTTAGAGAGTGTCAAAATTGACACTCTCTATGCAGTTTAACCTATAACTACATACATAATTCGGCTTAAAAATCGCTATATCGCCATTATTAGTGATAATTAAACCCCTAATATCCATAATAATCGGTAAAGTGATACTGCGAATAGCCGTCCAGATAATCGGAATAATCACGCCGAAATGTACCCATGCCATCGATGACAAGCTCATTATCATGGGCATCATAATCGGCATTATAGTTATCGGTTGCGATTTGCAAATTATAGCTGCTAAAATTGGTTGCCACACAAATACCACTATAAATATAAGAATCCACATGCCAAGAAACATTACCGGCGCTATCAAATACCAAACGGTCTTTACTATCAACATTTTTCCAAATGCCAATAATAGCACTTATAGCACTTTGCTGGTCAATATATTGACCATAATTATCATAATAATTATTATTATAATTATAGGGTTCATAGTAATCATAATCATCATAGTAATAAGGCTCATAATCCCCAAACTCCCCAATACCGGGTCGATAACTACCTAAATCATCCACAAAGGGGGGAATCGGCAAAAAGTTGCCATCAAAGCCGTCTATTTCCAGCTCTTCATTTACCACATGATAAACACCATTTGTGATAGTACCATCTTCGGCAGTCATTATTAAATCATAGCCATCAAAAGTAAAACTTCCCCGCTCATGACCACCACTTACACTAGACATTGTATAAACATTATCATCAAAAAAAGTAATAATAATGCCTTGTGCGACTAAATTCCATTCGCCAAATATCCAATCGCTCATATCGGGCGCAGTTCCGCTGCCATCAATGGCAGGCGGCATATCCCCGGCGGCTCTGGCATAAAAAGTACCGTCAACGCTATCCACCGTTAGCGATTTTGCAGCCAAATCAAAGCTACCAATAGTAATATTATCTTCGCTATACATTAAGTGAATTTGCTGATTATCGAGCTTATAAGTACCATATAAAGCATTGGCCCCATGCGAATAGGCAGCAAAAGTATAATCCGCCCCCAAATAATAGGATAAAATCTGATCTTGATGCAGCCAATAGCCCATAATATCTGCCGGTAAAATCGAATTTTCTTCGGGCTTAATTTCCGGCGCGGCGGCTTCGTTGCCATCGGCGCAGGCCGTTAGCAAAATAACTATTGTCATGATTAAAATTGTAATATATGCTAATTTTTTCATAACTGCCCCCTAGTTTTAGTATTTTATATTCTATATTAATTGTAACATATTAGCAAAGCAAAATAAAGGCTTAAAAATACGGTTTTTTTAATTATAAATTTTGTAATTTTAGGTATATATCAAAGTTTTACATATTGTTATTGCCCTAAAAATATTATACAATGTATAATATTAACAATTTAATCCAAATAGGAGGGCACTTGTGTTTGGTTATGTTAAGCCTTATAAACCATTACTACTAATGCGCGATTATACCCTGTACAAGGCAACTTATTGCACTTTATGCAGGGAACTTGGCAAGCATTATGGTTTTTTTGCTAGGTTAATACTTAATTATGACCTTTGCTTTTTTATGCTCTGTGCGCTAAATAATAGCCCCCATAGCCCCATTGCTGAGCCAAAGCATTGCGTGGTTAATCCTTGTAAAAAATGTCTGTTTATTGGTGGCAATGATCACTTATATCATAAAGCGGCGGCGCTAACTATTTTATTTAGTCATCATAAATGGCAAGATGATATTGATGACGAAAGCTTTGCCAAAGCCTTTAAGGCAAGCTGCCTAAACCTGTTTTATGCCCCGATAATCAAAAAAGCTGCTCGGCAGTTCCCTACTTTAGCAACCGTTTTGGCCAAGCAAATGGCCATTCAAAAAAATTTAGAGCAAAATGCAAATAGCGATATAGATACCTGCGCAGAACCAACAGCAACCATGTTAAGCGCCTATTTTGGGGAAATCGATAATAATCCTAATTGGCAAAAGCTGGGCTTTTTTTTAGGCAAATGGATTTATACCTTAGATGCCATCGACGACTTAGCAAAGGATAGCCAAGCCGGCAATTTTAATCCATTACTAAATTTGATGGCGGCTCAAAATTTAAGCAAAACCGAGCTTAATCTGCAAATAAATCAATTACTTAATCATTATGTATACCAGATGCAGCAGCTTTTGCAAACCATGCCCAATAGCGATTATATGCCGATTTTAGAAAATATATTTAACCATGGGCTATATCGTATGCAAGATAAAATTATTAATGGAAGGAATGAATAATTTGAAGCCTAATATCAAACAAAGAGAAAAGCTAAAGCCGGAGCAAGTAGCAGAGATAAAGGCCTTAATTGATGCTAATCGCGCCTATGAGGCCTCTAAACTTTTGCATCGCTATGAAGGCCCCGAGGATAAAGAAAATAATAATTATGGGGAAAATACTGCCCATTTTGACTATTTATCCTCACTGATATATTATAAGCAAAATAGGCTATATTCTTCTTATATGTATATGGAAAGAGCCTATAAGAAAGATCCCCATGATCCTCAAATAAGCAAGGGTTATCAACAATTAAGTGAGCAGCGCGCACGCAATCCCCAATCCTTTGAGGTAGCTGAAGATACAGCATCCGAAAAAGCCGCCAATTTTTGCGCGGACTGCTGCGAGTATAGTTGCTGCTAAATTTAGAGAAAGTTTTTGCTTTTTATAAAAAGCAAAGGTCTTAATCTTTTGACTTATATCTTTCAATATATAACCGGCAATTGCCGGCTAAATTAAAATCTTTAACTAAAGGCATATTAAATGGAATTGATACAATTGAAAGATAGCTGCTATTTTTACTTGCAAAGCAAATAAAAATGAAGTGCCCTACACAAAACAAGAAAAAAACAGTAAAAAGGGGCTGTCGCAACCGACAACCCCTTTAAAAAAATCTAGCTTTTGAATTTTTTAATCAAATACTCTACTTTATCGATCAATTCCGGTAATTGCTCGATTAAGCGATCTACATTGCCGCTGGCCGGTGCGGCAATATTTATCATCCGCACATTGCCATTGCTAATCGACAAAAAACCAACCGGCTCAATTTTAAGGCCGGCACCATTGCCCAGGGTAAAGCCGTTTTTTTCCTTAACAGGAAAGTCGCCACCGCCCGAACCATAGCCAACCACCACCCGCGAAATAGGAATCAGCATAATACCATCAGGAGTAGTTATCGGCTGACCAACCACGGTGTTTACATCAACAAGCTCCTTAATTTTGGACATCATAGTATCCATCATATCGCCAATAGGATGTTTTTCCATTTTTATATTCCCCTTTCTACTTTTAAACGATGCTGCCTTTTGGTTTGCCAAAATTGAATTAAAAAGCTACTGCCAAGGGTAATTATTTGATAAAACTTAAGGCTAATATCCAATTGACAAGATATACGGCTTTTTTCGGCCAAAAAATCAGGACAAATAAAAATCTCGCGCTTTTTGATCTTAAAAGCAGTATCGATAATGGCTAGGGCATTAGTTATCATAATGCAGGTTTTGCCTTGCTTTAAGGCTGTTTGATACGGGTCTTCATCGGCAATTAGGGCATATAGTTTAAGCTTATTTATTGCCAGTTTTGCCCGTAATTGCCCGTTTAAACTTGCCGCCAACTTAAAATAATCGATTAGGCCAAGATTGCTTTTAGGCTTAGAAGCATCCTTTTTTTTAGCCTTAGGGCGCAGCTTGTCCTTTTTAGGACGAGGATAAACAGTAAATTTAAAAATGCCGATTTTGGCCAATAGGCTTACCTTGCCATCTAAAAAATCAAATATTATGCCAATTGGCATAAAGGCCAATAAAAGCATAATCGCAGCAGTTACCCATAGTAAAGCCATGCTTCTTCACCCCTTTAGCCAAAGCTTTAAGCCTCAACCGACAATCTTAGCTATATTTTAGCATATTGGCGGGGAATATGTCAAATTTAGCATATTTTTTTACATAAACGAACAGTTATAATAATTGGAGTTTTTTGGCCGGCAAAAGGTATTTCATAGAGGCGATCTAAATAAAAGCCCTGATTAAAGGCCAAGTTTAAAATATCGCTAAGCGTACGATGATAATAATTTTGCAAAACCGGCTGCCCTTCAATAGCCACACCTTGATTAATACAATTGCTGAAATAATCTTCATTTTCATAGGTAAAGCAGGGATGATGGCTAGCAAAAACAAAAACCCCATTTGGCGCAAGCATCTTATAAACGGCCTTAAACAGGGGCAAAATATCCACTATATCCATAATTGCCATATTGGCTACCGCCTTAGTAAAAGGCTTGCTTTGCTTTAATTTTAATAAATCATCATAATTGCTGGCATCGCAAATATTAAAGCTAACTTTATCCAAAACATCGGCGCGGCGTTTAAGGGCAAGTTCAATCATTTTGGGGCTATAATCAAAAGCAATAATTCTAGCGCCCTGCCTGGCCATATATTGCGAATAATTACCATTGCCGCAAGCAATATCCAGCACCAAATCATCAGGGCCTATATTTAACAATTTTGCCACATCCGGCCGTACTAAATCACGATGAAAATAATTCGATTCATCCCCCATATAATTGTCCCAAAACTCGGCATTTTTTTCCCAGGCAGATAGACCATTATCTTTCATGATTATACCTCCATTAAAATATGAACTTATTATAGCAAAAAATATTAGCTTTAGCAATGGCGGCAATTTTTTGGTCAAAACAGGCCACTTAATTTTTTTAAACCGCCTTTTTCGGCTTGCTTTTGCAGATTGCTTATTATATAATAGCATTAATAGCAGCTAACAAAACAAGCAATAGCAGGAGGATAAAATGGTTCATCGCAAAAAAGAACAAGTTTATCATAAAACGCCACTAAAAAAGCATATTCGCAATATCTTTTTTATGATTTTAGGCTCTATCTTAGTATGTATTGGCTTTACCATGTTTGTAACCCCAAACGGGCTGCTATCGGGCGGCGTATGGGGGGTTTCGGCTATTATTAGCCATTTTGTGCCGCAGGTACCCTTTGCGGCTTATTTAATTATCCTTAATATTCCCCTAATTATTTGGGGCTGGAATGAGCTGCGCCTGCGCTTTGCCATTTATACCATTTTTGTGATATTTTTGCAAAGCTCTTTGCTCGCCGTATTCGAGCTTTATATTACCCCCTATACCAATAACCCCCTGCTAGCATCTATTTTTGGCGGCTGCCTAATCGGCGCAGGTGCCGGTATTATCGTTAAGTACCGCGGTTCGGGCGGCGGTACCGATATTGTAGGTATTATCTTAAAAAATCGCTATGATATTAGCGTAGGTACGGTTTCTTTAATCAGTAATGCCATTATTGTTAGTGGCGCTGCCACAATTTTTGGCTTTGAGCCGGCTATGTATACCATGGTTCAACTTTTTACCGTTTCGCAAGTGTTTACCAAGGTTTTAGAAGGCTTTAATCATAAGCGCAATATGATGATTATTACCGAAAAAGGCCAGGAAATTGCCGATAATTTAATGAGCAGCCTGGGCCGTGGCGTAACCATGACCAAAGGAGCAGGTGCTTTTACCGGGCGCGAAAAAGATATTCTATTTTGCGTAGTAAGCCGCTTTGAGCTGGCACCTTTAAAAGAAATTATATCCAATATCGATCCCCACGCCTTTGTTTGCATCAATGAAACCTATGAAGTTATGGGCAGCTTTAATAAAAAAGTAGATGCCCGCCAAATCGCCAAAGCCAAGGCCGCAGTGGAAGAGCATCATGCTATCGACCTGCATTGTCTGGCCGAGCCGGGTATATCGGTAAGCGATTGCCTGGATGCCGTTGGCAAAAACAATAATGATAAGGAGAATAAAGCAAGTGAACAATAATGATATGGGTCTACTCGGCCAATATGGCTTAAATGACTTTTATCTTGAGCAGGCTGCCAACTGCGATAATTGGCAATTGGGGCGCATTTGTGGCCAATATAAAAATTTGTATAAGATTATCCTGGCTGATGGCGAGCATTTGGCCGAAATTGCCGGTAAATTAGCCTATCATACCGAGCAATTGGCCAATTATCCGGCCGTGGGCGATTTTGTTTTGGTCGATTTTAAGGACGATTATGATAAGGCTATTATTCAAAGAATTCTTAAGCGCAAAAGCCTATTTTTACGGTCGGCAGTTGGCCTTAGCGAACAGGCGCAAGTAGTGGCTGCTAATATCGATATCGTATTTATTTGCATGTCCTTAAATAATAATTTTAATTTAAGCCGCCTGGAGCGCTATTTGGCTATCGCTTGGGATAGCGGCGCTAAGCCAATTATTATCCTAACCAAAGCCGATTTATGCCCCGATTTGGCGGCCAAGCTAATCCGGGTAGAAGAAGTTGCCGCCTTTAGCCCAATTATCCCTCTATCTATTTATGATCAAGAATTGCCTGGCGAATTAATCCGTCACTTAAAGCAAGGAATTACGGCCGCATTTATTGGTTCTTCGGGGGTAGGTAAATCAAGCCTTATCAATAAAATTTTAGGCTTAGATAGCATAGCCACCCAGACCATAGGCAAGGCCGATAAGGGCAAGCATACTACCACCGGGCGCGAAATGTATTTAAGCCAGCATGGTGCGATTTTATTAGATACCCCCGGTATGCGCGAATTAGGGGCGGAAACCGTTGATTTGGAAAACTCTTTTAATGATATCGAAAACCTAGCCTTAAGCTGCCGCTTTAAGGATTGTAATCATCAAAATGAGCCAGGCTGCGCTGTGCAGGCTGCTTTAGTAGCCGGCCAAATCGACGAGCGGCGCCTTAATAATTATTTTAAATTAAAGAACGAAACTTCGTATCAGGGCTTAAATAGCAAGCAAATCGAGCAACAAAAGCATGAACGGATGTTTAAAGAAGTAGGCGGCATCAAAAATGCCCGTAAATTTATCAAAGGACGACCTTAATCCTAAGCACGAGCCTATTAAGCCTATTTTATTAGCTTGCAAACCAAAACTTTATGCTATATTCCATAAATGTGCCATTTGGCACATTTATTTATGTCAAGTATTTTGCTATACTATACCTAACATAACAACTATTATATTTTTATGCTAAGATTAAAAGTCCACTTAAAGATATTAATGGCAAATATATTTTTGTCAAAGAAAGGTGTAGTTTTATGGCAGATGTTTTGCTTATGCTAAAAAGGCTTTCTTTAGGGGAAGGGTTATGTTCTATTATCGAGGAAAGTGGCATAGGCAAACCGATTTTGGAAACCCGTTATGAAAATTTGCTGGCCAGCACTGAATGCGAGCAAGTAAAAGTTGTTCTATTAGAAGTGCCCGAGAGCGGTTTGCCTAATATCTATGGCTGCCTGGCAATTATCGATCAACTAAAAATTCGACTACCTAATTGTAAAGTATTGCTAATGTGCTCCGAACTTGACCACGAGGCGGTAAAAGTAGCTATCAAAGCCCAACAAAGCAAAAGAGTGGACAATTTTATCTTCTATGATACCAGCATGGAATATCTTAAGGCTTCAATAAAAGCGTTGTTATAGTTTGCTGATTGTATAAATACTTAGCTTTATAAAGAAAGGGGATTATTATGAAAAAGTTAATCGTATTATTATTATCCGGACTTATGATTTTTAGCCTTAGTGCTTGTGGAGGCGAAGAAGAAGCTGCCACCCCGCCACCTGCGCCCGAACCTGTAGTAGAAGAGCCTGTTGCCGAGCCTGCACCGGCAGAAGAGCCGGAGCCTGTAGTTGAAGGCGAAACTTATAGCGGCAATGCCCTTAATATCACCTATAGCGAGCCTTGGATATTTGATGAGGATTATACCTCCGAATACGAGGATTATACTTCGATTAGCCTTGATATTATGGATGGCGAAGATTATTTGGCCACTATTTATATCGAAATTAGCGAAGATGATGCCGAATACTATCGCGAGCAATTCTCTAGGCATGATATAGATGCCTATGATGTGGTAGTAAATGGCAATGTTGGCGAAACCATCAATATTTCCGGCGTAGAATGCCATGTAGCCCATGGCGTATCTTGGGGCGAAGAAGTTATGTATATCTTTGGTCGTGATATTGCCAAAGGTACCAATATTGATATCGAAGTTAATGGCGAATATGAGCAAGCCGATTTAGAAGCCATCTTGGCCGGCATCGAAATTACCCTACCCGATCAAGGCTTAACCGATCCGCCTTGGTTCTGGGAAGGCACACCTTTTGTTGCAGGCGAGCCTATATCTGTGGCTGCCGGTGATTATACTTTAACCGCCGAATTATTGACCATGGATGCGCCTTTACAAGCTTTTGATGTATTTAGCGGCCGTATTGCCAAAGGCGCTGGCGATGCTTTATGGATAGCGGCTGATGGTAAATTGTATCAATACACTATGGGTGAAACTTTATCCTTAATAGGCCAGATAGAATTACCTATTGATGCCGATGAAATAAGCGCCGATAATGCCGGTAATATTTATGTTAATGATTTTATAGAGCCTTTACAAATAATTGATCCCAGTGGTGCCATTACAGCAACCAGCCGCACTATTGATGCTAATTTTGTGGTTCATCCCAGCGGCGAATGGGGCTTAGATTATTTCTTTGGTAGCGAAATCAATAAATTAACCTTTGCCGATGGCGATTATACCTCTGCTGAGTTTTTAGTTGAAAGCGAAGATTTTACCTTTGATTCGGCTGCTCTTAGTGAAGACAGGGTGTATGTAAACGGTGTTAATGCCGATTCTGATAGCTTTATCCGTGTTTATGATTTAGACGGCAATATGCTGCATGAATTAGGCGGCCTTGAGTTTGGTGTAGATCCTGATGTAATCGGTTCGATTACCCAAATTGCCAGCACCGATAATGGTATTGTTGCCTTAGATGGCAATTTAAGAAGCTTACTTATATGGAATCATGCCGGAGAGTTTATTGCTAATATTGATGTTGAAGATTTATTTAATGTTGAATATCCTTGGGTTTCTTCAATTACCAATGCCGGCGATGGCACTCTTTTAGTATCACTTATCGAAGAGCGCCCCGATTCTTCGGGCGATGAAATATTAGTTTATCGTGTAACCGGATTTTAATTTTATATAAAGTTTTAATCAATTTTTTACCAAAAAATTGCGGGGTTTGGGGCAGAGCCCCAAGGTCTTAAAAAAGGTTTAAAAGGTTTTAAGCCAACTATAAAACTAAGCAAGCAAACCTTAGTTGACGGATAAAAGGCAAAGGAAGAAATTGGCTTAAAACCAGGCGCCCTTTGGCGCAGCCAAAGCAGCCCATACGCGCCCTTTGGCGCAGCCAAAGC
>CAYJBP010000071.1:0-13084 GCA_964368605.1 uncultured Peptococcaceae bacterium
GCCTTTTGTGCAAGCGCAAGCTACGGGGAGCGAGCAGGTAGGTGATCAGTGGGTTGATTATTCCGGTGAGAATCCTACTTTTGCTGCTAATGGTAGTATAATTACAGATGGTGCTAATGCTACACCCGTCGTTATGTCAGGATCACAGTCCTATGATAATGGCGTAGAAGTTAGCAAAATAGCTACTGCGGTTGCCGGTATGGAAAATATCTTTGATATTGAATTGAAGGTAACAGTACCGGTTACTACAATTTCTAATGAAGTAGAAACGACAGTACCTGCCAATAGTGCTACTGTTTTGGTTTTAGATACTTCCGGCTCTATGAAGGGCAATATTACATCTATGCAAAATGCCGCTAAATCTTTCCTTGTTGCTTTTGGTCAAGAGGATGGCGCATTTTATAGTGTAGAACATACTAATATTAAAAGAATGGTAGCCGTTGTTGATTATGATAGTGCTGGTGTTGCAAAAATGGTAGACAGTGTTTACTGGTTTAATGTTGCTACCCAAGCCGGTTATAATCAAGCGGTAAGAGCAATCGATAATATTAGTAGCGCCGAGGGAGGAACTTTTACTCAAGGCGGTCTTTTGGTTGCTAAAACTTTATTAGCTAATAATACTGATGTTTCTGGTATATCAAATAGGAATGTAATTTTATTTGCTGATGGTGCTCCTACCTATAGCGATGACAAATATGACGGCTATAATAGTAAAAGTGAAGATAATCACCCAAATAGTGTACCTGAAGGTTCCTATTTAGCCGAAATATCTGCCTTTACAGAATATTCTTTTGCTGGTAGTAAAGAGGATTGGTGGGGTGATATATATCCCTCCGATGGTAATGGTAACGATGAAGATAGCGAACATCATGCCGACAATATTGCAGTTGCCAACTATTTAAAGAGCGATAGTTTTGCCTGCAAAGCTGATGTGTTTACTGTTTTTTACGGCAGCACAACTGCCAATAACTATCAAACACGTATTAATTTCTTTAAGCAATTAGGTACAGATACTACTACTACCTATAATAAATCAGCTGCCAATGTAGCAGAACTTAACCAGGCTTTTGCCGATATCTCTACAACCATTAAAGATGAGACTACCGAAACTGTTTATGCTAATGGTACAGTAACCGATAATATGGGCGACCATATTCAGTTTATTTCTTATCTTGATTCCACAAACCAGCCTATTGCTGCTGCTCCGTTAGATGTTACATCTAATGCAACCGGCTTTACCTGGGAATTGAATCCTACCAATGATATTGATACTGATAGCGAAACTAATACCTATAGCTTAAAATATAGAGTTAAGTTAGCTCCTAATAATATTAGTGATTTAGTTGAAGGCGCTTTTTACCCCACTAATAAAGAAACAACCTTAGAATATAAAATCGGTGAAGCCGGCACAACTCAAACCGCCTACTTCCCCGTACCCACAGTAAAAGCCTTATTCGGCGAATTATCCTTCGATAAAGTAAACGAAGCAGGTGATGCTTTACAAGCCAGCTTCGAATTATTAAGAAGCGAAACTGCAGATGGTGTCTATGCCCATTATAGTTACCCGCAAACCGCTACCGGTTTGGATGCCGGTAAAGTTGAGCTTACAGGCTTGCCTTATGGCTACTATCAATTAAAAGAAACCGCCGCACCTGCAGGTTATGTTCTTTCCGATGAAGTAGTTAGCTTCCAAGTTCAAGAAGGCGATATTGTTGGCCTAATGTATGGCGATGTTACCGCTTGGGATAAAGAATTTATCAACTACTATGATACCAAACCGATCGGTATCGATGTAGAAAAAACCTGGCATGATTTAAATGCTGCCAACAGAACAGATATTACCTTTACTCTTTATCAATATACTGTAAATCCTTTTGATAATGAAGGTAATGTAGATTATGAAGCCATCGGTAAAACCGAAATGGCAACATTAACTTTAGAAGCTGCCGATTTTGTCGGTAATGATGTATGGTATGGCACTTTTACTGGCCAATTCCCGACAATCAATGCTAATGATGGTAGCAAATACTATTATGCGGTACAAGAGAGCACTATTACCGGCTATAGCCAAACCGGCTATTCGCTAACACCTTCCAGCGCCGCTGATTCAACTGCAACTGCCAGCAATGAAATTCATCATTTTACCAATACTTTAACTACCATTCCTACTATTGAATTAGATGTAATTAAAAATTGGTATACCCCTCTTACCACAGGCTTAGATAGTATCGAAATTACCTTAACCCGTGCTTATGCCGATGGTAGCGGTGGCTATATTACCGAAACTACTAATGGCGAAGCCGATGGCACTCCTTGGAGCAAAACCGAAACCATTAGCTTAAGCAAAAATGCTGCCGGCCAATATGTAGGCAAAACCTCGGAATTACCTATGTATAATGCTAACTTAAAAGCTTATAAGTATATGATTACCGAAATTGCTTCTACCGGCTATACCGTTTATTACAATAATCAAGAAGTTATTGTAGATGGCGCAACCACTGAAAGCTTTGAAATTTCTAATATCTATAATGTAGGTAGTACCGAAATTGCAGGCGCAAAATCCTGGAGTATCCCGGAAGGCTATGCTAAGCCGTCCATTACCATTACCCTTTTAGCCGATGGCGCAAATGCAGGTAAAGCTGCTATTAGCTTGCCTCATGCCGGTGTTGAAGGCGATGCTGCTTGGGCTTATAGCTTTGGCGAGTTGCCCGTTTATAAATGGGTAGGTGTGGATGCTAATGATAATAATATCATCGAAGCAAGCGAAGTTACCGGTGTAAAAATGATTACTTACACCGTTGAGGAAGCCTTTGCAGGCGGCGATGCTGTAGCAGCCCTTTATACCTCCACCGTTAGCGGCACCAATATTAGCAATAGCTATATTGGCGAGCAATATGATATTATCCTTAACAAAACCTGGCAAGGTACTGATACTCCGCAAATTACCTATACCTTAAGCCGTTCTTATGCCGATGGCGCTGAAACCAAAACCGAAACAGTAGATACCTTTGATCGTACCGGAAATGTAAATGGGGAAACATTAATTACTGTACCTAAAGTACATCCCACTACCGGCGCTAGCTATACCTATACTTTAGCAGAAGCAATCCCTGCCGGTTATTATCAAGTAAGCTCTACCGGTGCCGAAATTGCCGAGGCTACTGCCGATGACGCTAATGATACCATAACCTTTGGTTTTGTAAATGCAAAATCGGCTATGGATACCTTTACCATCGGTGGCCAAAAAGTTTGGTTGCAACCTGACGATTTAGCAGGTAATGAACCTACTGTTACCATTACTTTAAGCAATAATGTTAATGCAGAAACTAAAACTTATACCTTGCCTAATAATGATGACGGCACTTGGACTTACAGCTTTACCGGTTTAGCTACCCATCATCAAGTAACCGATCCTACCGATAATAGCTTAAGCGAAGTATTAATCGAGTACACTGTAAGAGAAAGCTTTACAGATGCTGATTATACTGCTGCAGGTTCTTATCAAGGTTTAACCATTGATGCTAATAACAAGATTACCGACACCATTAATGCCGAAACCTCTTATGCAAATAGTGTAAACTTTATCAATGAGCGCAATGATTTAGAAGAATATACCGTTGATATCGAGATTACCAAATCTTGGATTGGTTGGCCGAGTGCTATCGATAAGCCTGCTTTAGAATTCGTATTAATGCAAGGCGCAGATGAAATTGCCAGCACTGATTTAGCTGCAGGCGGTAGCAGTGCCACCATTACTGTTCCTAAATATGATAGCGCCCATAATATAATTGATTATACTACCGGCTATACCGTAGTAGAAAATATTACTACCGAGAATTATACCACCCAATTTAATGGTTCTGTGGGTAACATTATTAAAGATGCTAGCGGTGATGATTATTCCGTAGCTGCAACTAATACCTTTATTACCCCTTATGCCCCGATTAGTGCTACTAAAACTTGGAATGCCCCGGCAGATAAAATTGTTGATATTACTGTAAAATTATTCCAAAATGATGTAGAAGTAGTATCTGTAACCAGAGATACCCAAGATGCTACAAATGCTAATGCTCATATTATCAACTTTGTAGGTACATCGCATGGTTATGATGCAGCTAAAGGCGGCTGGCCGGTTTATGATGCCAATGGTAACCCCTTTAACTATGAAGTTGTAGAAACCGCTATTACCGGCTTTAATGCTCCTCAATATGCTCCGGTTGGCAAATTTAATTTAGTCAGTGGCGGTTCGGTATCGATTACCAATAACTTTAATTATGAGAATGCTAATCAAGACATTCCTGTAATCAAGTACTGGCAAGGTCCTACCGGTGGCATGCGTGATACTATCACCATCAACCTCCATCGTGCCGATACTGATGCAATTGTTTTAACTCAAGAATTAACTCCTGCCGCCGGCGATGTTTCCAATACTATCACATTTAACAATGTAGCTATTTATGATAGTGCCAGCGGTGAAGCTATCGATTATTATGCCAGCGAAACCTTTGGTGCAAATCCCTCTTATGCCTTAGTAACCGAGTATACTGAAGCTGATGCTGAAGAAGATTTAATTTTAACCAACAGAATTATTCAAGATAATACCATAACTGTTGATGTTGAAAAGATTTGGGTAGATAATACCTTTGTAAGACCTGAAAATTCTACTGTTGATGTAGTATTGGTAATTGACACTGTAGAGAGCAATGATGAAGCTCATACCGTAACCTTAGGTTTAGGCGATCCTGCCGATTGGACATATCAATGGTCCGGTTTACCTAAATACAATGCCAATAATCAAGAAATTAGCTATTCGGTAGCCGAGGTAGATTCTACTATTCCTGAAGGCTATACCGCTATTGCTCAAACCGTAAAAGGCGAAGATGGTAACTTTGCAGCTACCATTACCAATACCTATGAATTGTATCGTTATCAAGTAATTCGTGAGTATTATCGAATCGAAAATGGTGTAAGCACTAAAATTAACACCGCAGAGGAAACCGAGCAAGCTTTAACCGAAGCACAACTTGCAACAGTTGTAGGTAATGATAGCCGCATCGTAACTATAAGCGAAGCTTTGGCCAATAGTGCTAATCGCCCGGTAGACAATGGCATTACCTATGATTATAATGAAGCTGCTTCGCAACCTTCCACAACTGCTTTAGAAAAAGGCCAATTGCAAACAATTAAACTTGTTTATGAAGACACTATTGCCGATGCTCCTGAATTAACTATTGGCAAGGCCGTAAGTGATGAAAACCCGATGCTTGGCGAAACAGTAAGCTATACCTTAACTGTTACCAATACCGGTAATGTTACCAGAGATATTACCGTAGCCGACACTATGTTTGGCAATGGCGCTTTGAATATAGCAACCGATTATGCCGGCAGCTATACTACAAATGCAACCAGTATTATCTTTGAAGATGTAGTACCGGGTGGCAGCTTTGATATCACCTATGATTATTTAACTACAAGCAGAGGCGATATTGCCAATACTGCTACTGCTACTATGACTGGTGCATCTGATCAATCTACCGTTACCATTAATGTTCGCGAGCCAGGTTTAGGTTTAACTAAAACTGCTCAAAGCAGCATAGTTTTAGGCAATGTCTTAAGCTATACCTTAACTGTTGTAAATGATGGTAATATCGATTTACAGCAAGTTATCCTAGCCGATGATATGTTTGATGGCCGTGCAACCAATATTGCTATCGATGGTGTGGCTGTTGATATGAGCGCTACCAGCACTGTATATGATGTAATTAATAATACCTTAGAATTAGGCGATATGGCCGCAGGCGCTTCGTTAACTATTACCTATAGCTATATCCCTGTTGCAACCGGTCCGGTAATCAATGATGCCATGGTAATGGATATTGATGAATTATCTATTGATACTGCAACCCATACTGCAACCGTAGTAACGGGCAACACCGATATCGAGCGTGATCCTGATCCGGATAATGATGATGATACCGACGGTGATGTTGTTGAAATCGAGCCTGATACTACTCCTTTGGCTCCTGCTCCGATTGTAATTGAAGAGCCTACTACTCCTTTAGCTCCGGCTCCTGCTGAAGAGGTATTGATTATCGAAGAGGAAACTCCTTTAGGTAATTTACCGCAAACCGGTGCTGCAGGTGTATCTGTACAAATGATGTTAGCTGCAGGCATTATGCTACTTGCCATTTCCGGCTTAGCCCTTATTCCTAAAGCTAAAAAAGCTAAATAAGCAATAAACTTTAAGAGGCTGTCGCAAAAACTGCGACAGCCTCTTGTTTTTTAGTTTTATTTAGATAGTGGGGGATACTTAGGGATTTTTGTTTTGCTGCCTGTTGTTTGTTGGATTGTAGGATATTTATATTTATTGGCGGATATTTTGGGTTGTTAGGTTTTATTGTTTTTATTTATGTTTGTTGTTGTTTCTTGTATTGTAAGGCTATATTGTCCCTTCCTCCGTTTGCTTATATAGTTACTTTTATCGCAGAGGGGGATTGTTACTTTTTGGTCGCAAAAAGTAACCAAAAACGACCGCTAGTTGCGAAGCGCGGGGCACGCCTGTAGTGTGGACTCGTTTCCGCTAAGGCCGCATAACTCGGAGCTAAAGCTCCTCAAACAGATGCGCCCTTTATTTTTCATTTTCCAGACGGGGCAAAAATCGCCCCACCTGGAAAATGAAAAATACCGCTCCAACTACCTTTAGCTAGTTTAATAAGTTATCCTATTATATAGGTACTTTGGCTACAAATCTTATTTTCGTTTGTTAGTCTTTTAGGGTGTTTGCAGTTGCCCATATCCAACAAAGTTTCTTTGCTTACTTTCTTTACAAAGAAAGTAAGGGTCTTACAAAAAAAGGAGCAGCCTGCATGCAGGCTGCTCCTTTTTAATAAAAACTAACGATAAACAATAACAATCTCACGGGTGGAATTAATCCACTCTACATCGCAGCCTAAGTTCTCGGCGGCAAAGCGAATCGGCAACATGGTGCGGCCGTTTAATACATCAGGCGGAACATCCATGCTCATGGTTTGGCCATTAGCCACCAAACTCTTGCTGCCTAACCACATTTGTACATTATAGCTGGCATAGCTTAAATCGATTTGACGATTAGCTTCATTCCATCCTACATAACCACCCATGCCCTCTACAATAGCTCTAATCGGCACTAAAGTGCGGCTATCTTTGATAATCGGGCTGGTGCCTTGGCCCGGGTCTACCTCGAGCACACGGCCGTTAATGGTCATCATCGGATTATTAATTTGCATTAAGATAAATTGCTTAGGAGCAGAACCGCTATCGGCATCGCCACCCACAATTGTAGCAGGCATCACTACTTGAATTTGGGCAGTAGCTTGGCCTAAAGTTTCGGGCTTATCATTAAAAGGATCGGCCTCACTCATAATCGGGCGAATGCTATACCAATAGGTTTTGCCGCCTTCTACATTTACATCAACAAAACGGTTCTCGTTTTCGATATAAAAATCGGTAATCGAAATACCTTCGCTGCCTTGTACTTCGGAGCGATAAATACGATAGCCTAAAGCGCCGCTAACGGCTTGCCAGCTAAAATTAGCACCAAAGGGCATCGATTCGGCAGTAAAGCCGCTTACCATACCACCGGTTGTAACAGGAACTTCAGGTGTTACAGGCTCTTCAGGTGTTACAGGAGGGGTAACGGCTGCGCCGCCATTGCTTACGGTAAGTACATAGTCGTCGTTAACGCTATTGTAGTTATAGCCATCTACCGATACATAATATTTGCCGGCTGCTAAATCCATAGCAGAAGAAGTCCAGGGGCTGGCTAAATCGCTGCCAAGATAATCATCCCAAATATCATTACCGGTGCTATCATATACTGTAACCATTTTATTTAAGGCAATACCATCAAAGGTAAAATTAAGAGTAATTTGAGAAGCTTGGCTTAAGGTAAAGTTAAAATAATCGCTGTCGCTGCTGGTAGAAGCATTACCAACAACAGGAGTGTTTAACTGAATTTCGTCAGAAGTATTTAAGCTACCATTAAATTCAGTTTCCCTAGCACCTTTGGTGCTGGGGCTTTCTTGGATAACAGTAAAGATATAATCATCATTAACGCTATTGTAGTTATAGCCATCTACCGATAAATAATATTCGCCGGCCGGTAAATTATAACGGTTAGAATACCAAGGGCTAGCTTCATCAGCACCTACATAATGGCCGTCGATAATCTCGGTATCCGAGCCTAAGGTTAGGTCGATCATTTTATTTAAGGCAGAGCCTTTATGTTCAAATTTAAGCTGGATAACTTGATTTTCGGTTAAGGTGAATTTATAAAAGTCGATATCGCTGCTATTGGCTGCATTGCCAACATAAGCAGTATTTACATCTATAACATCGGCGGTATTTTTAGAATTATTAAATTCTGTTTCGCGGATACCATCGCTAGAAGCGGCTTCTTGAACAATGGTTAAATAGTAATTATCGGTAACACTATTATAATTATAGCCATCTAAGGATATATAATAAGTGCCGGGCGGTAAGTTGTAACGATTAGATTGCCAAGGGCTGGCTGCATCAGAGCCTACATAGGCACCATCGATGATTTCGGTACCATCTTCATGAGTTAAATCAATCATTTTATTAAGAGCAACACCATCAAATCTTACTTGAACTTGAATTGTTTGATTTTCGGTTAAGGTGAACTTGTAAAAATCGATATCACTGCTGCTGCTAGCATTGCCGGTATACTCGGTATTAACCGAAATTTGATTAGCTAAATTTTTGCTGCCATTATCCTCTACCTCGCTGGCAAAAGCCGGTACGGCCAAAATTAGCATCATCAACATCGACATCATTACGGCAAAAAATAATCTTTTTTTCATTTTTCTTCCTCCTTGAAGTTTTTTAATAGATTAGGTTTGGCTTGCAGTTGGGGCGGCTTGCTTAAATAAATACCTCCTCCCATATCACAATCAACAACTATAAATAGTTTAACATGTTTTATTATCAAAAACAATGGACTATATTCACATATTGTTGTATTATCTTCACTTTTTTTATTGGTTAAACGGCCTTAAAATTCCTGTTGTTTTTTGTAAAAATTAAGTGAAATTTTAAAGGGGCTGCCGCTAATTGCAGGCAACCCTTTTAAAGTTTAGGATAATAATTGCATAATTTCGTTTTTGACCTTTTCGGCCTGGTTATTGCATTTATCTATTTGCCAACTGCCATTTATCTTGGCCGGACGATGGCTTAATAAGTGTATTTTATCGGCCAGTTTTATGGCTTCGTCTATATCATGGCTTACAAATAATACGGCCGGTTTTAGCTCGGCAATAATTTTAAGCAGCCAATCTTGCATCTTTATACGGGTTAGGGCATCTAATTTGGCAAAAGGCTCGTCTAAAAGCCATAAATCGCCGCTCATCATTGCTGTTCTTAATAGGGCTGCTCTTTGGCGCATGCCGCCCGATAATTGCTCCGGCAGGCTTAGGCCAAAATCCTCCAGCCCAAATAGGGGTAATAGCTCGTCAATTTGCTTACGGGCTGCATTTAGCTTTGCTTTATCGGCTTTAAATAGCGGCAATAGGGCATTATCGATAATATTTAGCCAGGGCAATAGCATATCCTGTTGCGGCATAAAGCCTAAATTACCTTCCAATTTTATGTGGCCGCTATCGGGGGGATAATAGCCTGCTAAAAGGGAAAGTAAAGTGCTTTTGCCGCAACCGGAAGGCCCCAATAATGCGATAAATTCACCGCTATTAATGGTTAAGTTAATACCGTCTATAATTTTAATTTCTCGATTATTTAATAGGAAAGATTTGCTTAAATTCTCTATTTTAAATTTCATAGGCGGCCATGTTTAAAGCTTAATATAATCATTCATATAGGCATCTTCGGCCACAAAGCCTTCGGCTAATAGGCCATTCTCCACCAGCCAATCTGCAAAGTTTTGCCAGGTAGCTAGGCTTTGATAGCCCCAATACTCGGCTTCGCCCTGATACTTGCCGGCCATCCATTCTTGGCCGGCCTTTACTAAATCGGCATCTAGGCCTTCTTCGGCATCCAGTAAAATTTGGGCGGCTTCGGCCGGATTTTGATCGGCAAACTGATAGCCTTTGCTTAAAGCATGCATCATTTTGGAGGCTAGTTCGGGATTATCGCTAATCCAGCTATCCTCGGCTACGATTACCGGGGTATAATAATTAAATTCAGGAGCAATATCCTTAATCATAATCGTATTAAGCGGATAATCGCGCAGCTCGGCCTCTATACCTGTTACACCATAATAAATCCAAGAAAAATCGATATCACCGCTATCCCAGGCCGAAAAGAAATCGGTTTCGCCCAAATTAATTATTTCCACAGTATCGGGTGCGTTTTGCTCTGCCAGCAGATAGCCGATTAAGGCTTCTTCCACAGCGCCGCCCCAGCCGCCATAGCTGGTATTGGGAAAATCGGCCGGGCTTAGGATATTGCGGTCGGCTGGTGAAGCAAAGGCCGAGGTATTATCTTGAATAACCGCAGCTAAAGATGTTACCGGTACGCCTTCCATCCGGGCAAAGGTTACTTCTTCTTGATAGCTAATTCCAAATTGGGCCTGGCCACTGGCTACCAATTGCAAGGCCCAATTATTGCCGGGCTGGATAATCTCTACCTCTAGGCCTTGCTCGGCAAAATAGCCTTCGGCCTCGGCCACATAAATGCCGGTATGATTGATATTTGGTATCCAATCTAATACTAAGGTTAGCGGGGTTAATTCGGCGTTTTCTTCGGGTGCTGTAGCGCAGGCACTTAGGCTTAAGGCTAGTGTAAAAATAAGTATAAGTGCTAAAACTTTAATTAATTTCATCGGGTATCCTCTTTTCTTAGTGTTTTTATAATAAAGGCTAATTATGCCACTTATCCTCATTAATTTGATGCTTCCAGCCTAAAGTTTTCCATTCTATAGCTTTGATAATCAGCAGAATTAGCATTGTCCAAAACACGATTAGCACTATTACGGCAAAGCATAAAGCAATATTAAAGGTGCTTTGAGAGCGAATTAAAAGTAAACCCAGCCCATTGGCCGCCCCCACCCATTCGCCAATTACCGCACCCATCATGCTATAGGTGGCGGCAATACGCAGCCCCGAAAAAAAGTAGGGGAGGGTAAAGGGCCAATAAATTTTTTTAAATAAATTCCAGCCATTTAAGCCCATGCTACGATAAAAGGCAATGGTTTCTTTATCTAGCGAGTTAATGCCGGCTAAAATATTGATTAAAATCGGAAAAAAGCAAATTAAAATAACAATTAATACCTTGGGCAATAGATAAAAGCCAAACCATATTGTAAAAAGTGGGGCTAAAACCATAATCGGTATCATTTGGCTGGCTAATAATAAAGGATAAAACATCTTATGGAGGATTTGGATATAAGACATTAAGGCACCGCAAATAAAGGCCAGGATAATTGCGCAACCAAGACCGATTAAGGCCTCGGCCAAAGTATATAGGCTATGTGTTGCCAGCATTTGATAATTAGTGATTAAGGATATTATTACCGCCGGTATATCGGGCAAAATATAGGGCTTGGCCAAAACCATAGCTATAACTTGCCAAGCCAGCAATAAAATTATAAAGCCGCAAGCAGGCCATAAAGCCGACTTTAATTTGTTTTTCATATTTTTACCTGTAAATCAGCCCATAAAAAAACTGCTGCCAAATAGGCAACAGTTATCATCTTTGCTCCCTACGCCGGCATTATCCGTATCAGGTTATGGGTCGAGTTAATACTCCTCTCAGCCGATTGGCCTTAGCCAATTAGCTCCCCTGTTTTAAATTATTTGCATTATAACTTAAATAATCGAATTTGTCAAGGGGGCAGCCTATTGTTAACTTCCTTTTTGCACCCCATTATGGTCGATATAATAATCACCTTGCAATAATAGCTCGGAAATTGGCTTTACTTTTAGGCCTTGGGCGGCCAATTGTTCTAAAATTTGCGGCAAGGCCTCGGCCGTATGCA
The DNA here is from genome assembly GCA_964368605.1 of uncultured Peptococcaceae bacterium. Classification (GTDB taxonomy): domain Bacteria; phylum Bacillota; class Dehalobacteriia; order UBA4068; family UBA4068; genus CAYJBP01. Next base: position 11,990 of record CAYJBP010000071.1, read on the forward strand.
GGCCATTATTATGAAAAAGGATAATATCGCCGGCGCCGCTTTTAGTTAGCACCCTATCGCTAATTTCGGCGGCGGATAAATCTTGCCAATCCAGGCTGTCTACCGACCATTGAATAGTGGTAAAGCCAAGCTCGGTAGCAATACTAAGTAAATCATTATTATAATCGCCAAAAGGCGGCCTAAAAAGGCTGCATTCATAGCCGGTAATTTCTTTGATTAGGCTGGCATTGGCCAGTAATTCCTCCCGTATTTGCTCGGGGCTTAAATCGGGAAAATGGGGATGGCTTACCGAATGGAGGCCTATTTCATGGCCTCTTGCGGCAATTTCGGCAGCCATTTGGGGATAGTCATTTAGCCAAATATTTACCAAAAAAAAGGTGGCTTTAATTTGGTATTGATCGAGCATATCCAAAATAGCTAAAGTATGTTCGGCACCCCAACTGGCATCAAAGCTGATTGCCAGCTCATTTTGGCTGGTTTCTACCTTGTAGATAGGGATTAAGCGGTCTTGGCTGCTGCTTACTGCCCTAATTTGATTATGGATATTTTTAGCTGCTAGTAGGCCAATGATGATTAGAATTGTGATTAGGGTATAGATTAGGAGCTTTTTTTTGGATAAGATGATAAGCATTATTCCCCCTCCTTTTTCTACAGTTTATGAAAAATTTGGGGGAATATGTTAAAAGTTTTAGTCAATTTTTTTCAAAAAATTGCGGGGTTTGGGGCTAAGCCCCAAGGTCTTAAAAGGTTTTAAGCCAACCCAAAAAACTAAGCAAGCAAATTTAAATTGATGAATAAAAGCAGCAAGGAAGCATAATTGGCTTAAAACCTGAGCCTTTTGGCGAAGCCAAAACAGCCCACTTTGTTTTCTTAAGCTTCAATTTTGCTAATAGTTTGCTTTGTGTAGAGCACTTCATTTTTATTTGCGCAGCAAATAAAAATAGCAGCTATCTTTCAATTTTATCAATTCTTGCTTCAATTATTGCCTTTTTTGGGGGGGATTTCTTTTTACATTTGCTTCTTTTTGGTAATTGAAAGATTTAAAAGATTAAGACCTTTGCTTTTTGTAAAAAGCAAAAGCAAAAACTTTTAGAA
>CAYJBP010000072.1:0-12894 GCA_964368605.1 uncultured Peptococcaceae bacterium
TCAAAAGATTAAGACCTTTGCTTTTTGAAAAAAGCAAAAGCAAAAACTTTTAGAAATAAAGAGGTTGTCGCAGTTGCGACAACCTCTTTTATTACCTATTATTATCTAGTTGTTCTCATATCCATTTCATAGGTGATGCGCCAGCTACCATCGATCTTTGATAAATAAAACATCGAAAGGCATAAACTATTGGCTCCCAGCTCCTCGCCGGTTGCCGGACCCATTTTACTGGGGCCGGTATTGGTTCCGCTTAAATACATACGGCGGAATACCTTATAGCCACCCTTAGTATCCGGGGCTACAATTACCTGCTGAACATCCGTTTTTAAATCGGGATAAGCTGCCAAAAGGGCTTGACGGTCGGCAATAACCTCCTCTACCCCACGTAAACGTAAAGCATTTTCACGCAATACCTCTACATCATGAACATAATAATCATGCATTAGGCCAAACATGCAATGATCATAAGTAAGTGCGGTAAAATTACGCACAAAATCCTCAACCTGATCACGATTGCTAAGCTCTACATCAGTAATCTTAGCGCATAAATCCATAATCTGATCATGTAAAATATCGGCTTTAAGCATTTATTCCACCTCCTTAACTGTAGGCTCGGGAACTTCGTCCAAAGTCATGGTGGCTGTGATTAAGGCCTGGCTGCGGGTAACCCACTCCTCGACAATCTTCCAACGACCATCAACCTTTTCTACCCGGCATTCGCATAAACCTAAGCAAATATCATCGGTAGTAAGCGATTTACCGGTAGGCGCGCCATGCACACTATAACCGGTATTGGTGCCATCAAAATAAATGGCTTGGCCAAAGCTATAGCCATCTTCGGGATTGCCCTCGGCAAAAATATCAATGAATTTAAGCTTTAAATCGGGAAAAGCCGACATTAATTGCAAAGTATTTACCACAACTTGCTCAGAACCTACCAAATCATTGCCGCCTTCGCGGTTAATAACGATATTGTCGCAATATAAATCATGAATACGGCCAACCAATTTAAAATCCCATAAAGTACGGGTAAAATCCTCAAAAAGGCGAGCTACCTCTTCGGGGGTTTGAAGCTGACAAGTATTAACAAAATCTACACAACGGTTGCGATCTTCCAAATAAAGTTGACGCTGTCTGTCGTCCATTTTTATACCTCTTTTCTAAAAAATATGTTGCGATGCTTTATATATTCGACATCGCAACATATTTCCTCTTTTTAGAATAATTTTTTATGACCCAAAAGCCTGAACCCAAGCCAAGAATGTCATGTGAATAATAAAGATAGCAATTACAATCCAAAAATAACGATCTAAAGTAAGCGGAGCTAAAGGATTGCCATTAGCATCCTTTTTACCTTTTAAGCTGGCACGAGCACCCATTAAGGTATGCTGATAAGCAGCTTTTTGCTCTTCGGGATTGTGGAAGAATCTGCTGACAATTAAAGGCAAAATCATGGCTAAAGCACCGGAATAAACATAAGCCCATGCCCAATGTAAGCCTAAATCGCCGGCAAAGTTTTGCTGGAAGAGGAAAGCCAATAATAAAGCTAAACCACCACCAAAGGCACAACCCTTATCATTAACGGTTTTAAATAAAAGGGTGCAGAACATAATACCGGTTAATACACCCTGGAAAGGTGCGCCCATAGCACCGATAACCTCGGTAATCGGACCAATGCTATCGCCTAAGTATAAGTAAACAAATACTACAACCACAATACCGATAATTACGGTAAACATCATCGATTGCTTTAAGGTGCTCTCTTTGCCTTTAGCAAAGAAAGGCTGATAAATATCCTTAACAAAAACAGCAGTAGCCGAGTTTAATACCGAGTCTAAGGAAGACATAGCAGCGGCAAATACGCAAGCCAACATTAAGCCAACTAAGCCAATCGGACAGTAGTTAAGGATGAAATCGATAAATACATTATTAACGGTAGCCAAATCCAAAGTAGCAGGATTGGTTTGATAGAATAGGAATAAAGCCATGCCCAAGAAATAGCAAATCCAGTAAATACCCTGCATGATAACTACCGAAACAATACTGGTTTTTTTAACATCGCTTAGGTTTTTAGCAGTAACATAACGTTGTACCTGCTCTTGGTTAAAACCAAAATAGGAAACCCAGCAGAAGAAACCGGTAAGCATAGCCATAATAATATTGGTATTGCTAAAGTTAAAATCAAAGGTAAAGGAAGTTGTTTTGCTAAGCTCGGCATTAGCAGCAGCATAATCACTTAAGCTCATTAACATATCGCTAAAGCCTAAGCCCATCTCGCTCATGCCAACCCCTAAGGCAACTAAAACACCGATAAATAGAATAATGCCCTGTACGGTATCTGTCCAAACAACGGCTTTAATACCGCCGATAACGGTGTATATAATAGAAATAATAACAATAATCGGTACCCAAACATCAAAATCAACACCGGTAATCGCCTCTAAAACTAAGGCAGGGGTATAAACAAAGCCGCCAATCAACACCAAAGAGTTGATTAACCAAACAATAACAACTAAAATACGGGTTTTATTACCAAATCGCAGTCTAAGGAATTCACCAATAGTAGTAACGCCGGAATTATAGATAATCGGCAAAATAGTATAGGTAGCAAAAATTAAGGCTAAAGGCAAAGCATACATAACAACACCTGCCAATAAACCATCACGATAAGCCCAACCGGGAGCACCGATAAAACCACCGGCACTTAAGCGTGTCATACCAATCGAAATAGCAACGGCAAACCAAGGTAAAGCACGGCCGCCTTGGAAATAATCTTTTTCGGTTTTGCTGCCCTTACCGGCCCAAACACCAATTAAAAGCACACCAATCATATATGCTGCCAATATTCCCCAATCTAATCCACTCATTAAACTCCCTCTTTCTGTTTTTTATTTTTTAATACTACTTCGTTAATCGATCCTCCTTTCCAACTTTATAAATAGTATAGAACTTAATAAAATTACAGGACATGCATATTTATAATAAAAAAATACATGTTTTACTTAAAAAAGGGGTAAAAAAAGTAGCTGCCAAATTGACAGCTACTTAATAAATGATGATACAGCCGATCAATTACAGTATATATCTTTTGCGGCGCATTCTATCGAATAAATCGATACCAAGTTGAAGTACCATATCGATAATATCCAAATGCAGCCAATTTTCGACAATTTTGCCATCTTTCATCATATAGGTATCGGCGGCACGGCAGCTAATTAGTTTGCCGGTAGCAGGGATACCAAGCCATTCCGAGCCGGTATGGGTCATTTTAACTACTCCGGTATGACCGGAGAATTTGCCTTCGGCAAAGCGAGCCTCGTGGAAGCCACCTTTGCGATCCGGCCAAGATTTAAGCCAAGGAATTTGATGATATTCCTGGAAACCTTTAATACCCCTGGTAGGACCAATGCTGCAAGGAGCATAGTACATAAAGTTAGGATCCCAATAATCCTCTAAGCGCATTTGCTGATAGCCTTCGCCCTCCTTAAAATTGTGCAGGCCATGAAAAATCATATCCTCATGGATTTTAAGGCTAGCCTGGCTTTGGGCAATATCGCTAGCACCCAACATAATCCCATCTTGGGTAGATGGCGGCGGAATTAACACTTCCTGCGAAGTAGAAACAAAGAAGCGAATGCCTGCTTGACGCATTAAATCCAGCAAATCGATAACAATGATAGTTTCGATAATTTTACCATCTTCGATTTTGTGGAATTCATCAAAAGGAATCCAAACCGGACGATTGGTGGCCGGAATATCCAGAAAATCATGGGCGAAAGTTCCTACAAAATTGCCCAAGGTATGTACCCAATTATTGCGTTTATCGCTGCCATAAAAATTAGATAAAGCATTTTTATTTAGGTTTACCAGCTCTTTTTCCCATACAGCCCATTGTGCCAAAGATTCGGCAGGAGTGCCATTGCCGCCACTATTGCAATCGCCGGCCATTAAAATATAATTATCCTTTTGTAAATCGGGGAAGGATGTTAAAAAGGGCTGCCAAAAGCCACGTACATAGGCATCTAGACCGCTAAAAGTATTTAGCGGTTGCGGCCCATGCCATAAAATATTCGGGGAATAATATTCGGCCAGCATAGCCCCGATGGTTTCCGGGGTAGAGCCTAAAATCCGCTGATCCATTTCATAAACCATTTTTTTATTTGCTACATGAACAGGATTCATAATTCACCTCATAATAATTATTGTATTTACTGATATAATACCATAATGTATAGTAATTGTCAATATACATTTTTCTTAATATTGTATAGGATGTAACATAATTTTACACTTTATCGACACTTTATGTTTTTTTATAAAAAAGACTGTCACAAATATTTATGCGACAGACCTAATGGCTTTGATTTTTTACCTTTTAACCTTTACTAAATTAGGTTTGCTTGAGAGGTTTTGTTTCTATTTACTTTGCAAATAGAAATACCAGCTTTTTGCGCTTAATTTAGTTTTTTTGTTTAAAAGATTTAAGATCTATTCTTTTTTTGAAAAAAAAGAACCAAAAAAACTTTAAAACTAGGGGCTATCGCAATTATTTGCGATAGCCCCTTTTTATAGTTTATAGATAATCGGCAGCTTTTAGATGCTCTAAAGCCTGATGATGATCTTCGCCGGCTACCATTACTACCGGCCCGGTGCAGCCCATGCCCGAAGAGGCATAGATGCCATTTTTCCACAATACTTGTACCGCATCCTCTAAAGAAAGAATTTCGATACCGGGAATTTCCTCGGTAACAACTTTTTCCGGCGGGCAAGCTACGGTTTCTACCGCTTCTTTAGGAGCATTGGCTTCGGCTAAGGCTTCTAAGATATCATCCAAGCCGGCCTTTTTAGCAGCCGCAAACTCGGCAGCAACCTTGGCCAAAAGTTTGCCTTTGGCGCAAGCACCGGCATACTGAATGGCGCCGGCCACAACCGGTGCACCCGAAGCACGAGAAATAATATTGATAATCCGATCATAACCCTCGCCTACCCCGGGGCCATAGGCATCGCCTAAAGCCTCGTAGCTACCGCCACTGGTATAGGCCGAAAGCATTTTAATCATCACATTACCGGTTAAGCTATCCATAACCATAATATCGCAAACGCCTTGTAAAAGGTCGTTGCCGCGCATTACTACCCCGCCATCGGCACGGGCACTTTCGCTAAAATGAATATCATAACCATTATCTTTTAATTTGCATAAAGAACGCTCTACCTGCCTAGCACCATCAAGGTTTAAAATACCAACCGTGGGGCAAGGATTACCGCAAGCCTTAGCTACAGCAATACCGGCAATAGTGTTTTTAAGCATAGCAGCTACACGCTCGGTAGCGGAAGTGCCTGTGGTATTGGCAATATAGGCCTTTTTACCAAAAGCAGGGGTAATTACCCTACCCACTGTTGAAACACCGATCGGGAAGCTATAATGCATAGTTACAGCTGCGGCTAATTCGCCGCTTAATAACATAGCATCCATTTTTTCATGGGCTTCTTTATCATCGGCAGCCTCGATTACAGTTAAAGCAGTTTGGACATTATTGCCAAACACCACTACTTCAATCGAGCTATCTGCCGCTTGGGCAAGCTCCGCACCTTTGAGCATTTCGGCAGGGCCATGCTCGCTGCCCAATAAGGTTAGGGCAACTTTAGGGCGAGCGCCAAAATTGCCGGTTTCGATACCATCGGCAATTTCGCTAAAAATTTCGGCTATCATTTGCTTTGCATTTTCCATAGTCGTCTCCTTTCTTAAGCGATCCGACTACTTCACTAATGAAGAGGCAAAATCACGCATAGCTTCAGCAACCATTTGACGCAAGGCTTCTTTATCACTGCCGCCGGCTTCTTCTACTTTACCGGTGTTCTTCTCGATGATAAAGGAAATACCATCAAACAAATTGGTTAAACGGCCTAAGAAAAGGCTGCCTTTACCAACAATCATAACTCTGTTCAATTCGCCTAATAAGATCAAATCACGGGCATGACCCATAAACGGTACGCCGGAAGGAATATGACCTTGAGTAGGTGCAAAACCGGGCATAGCAATGCGCTCTACCACATCGTTTAGCTCGCTCTTTTCGAACTCTTTACGCATAACGCCCAAAGCGGCAATCATTTTATAATTGGCCTTAGGAACATCGCCGGCGCCGGCTGGCTCGGTAATTTCCGGGTTTTGCATTTCAACACTAAAGGTGTCTACATCGGCAATCTTCATGCCCACCTTGCTTAAAGGATTAGACACAATAGCTTGCATTACAGCCTGCGGCGAAGCACCGCTGCCAATAGTATGACGGCCAACAATATCGGTACGGATAACAGGGCTTACGCCATCGTTTTCGCCAATATGCACGGCAAAAGCGCCCAACATATCTTCTAAAAGCGGCATGCCTTTTTTAAGATGGTCTTTACCGTTCATGCCTAATTTAGCCGAAGCACCACCGGCCAAAACTACCACGTTTTGATATACGCCGGCTTGTACTAAAGCCGAAGCATTAACCAAAGAGTGAGCCGGTCCTGCGCAGAAGCTGCGGGTATCGGAACCGGTAGCATTTATACAACCGCAAATCTCGCCGATGGCTTTAGCAAAGTTGCCGCCGCCACGCTGATTCATATCACCACAAGCCTCTTCCGAGCACTCGATGATATAGTCTACTTGTTCGGCTTTTAAGTCGGTTTTATCTAAAAGTAATTGCAAAGCAAAAGCAGCAGAAGCCTTGCCTACTAAGTTTTCAAACATAACATGCGAGGTTAAAGCTTGATCGAAATCATGGGCTTTTTTAACGCAACCGATTAATTTATCTTCAAAATAAAAAGGCTCGGCATGTTGATTATTTACTAAGTCTTCAATGGTAGCGGTATCGGAGGGGTTTTTGTCTAATTTGGCTAAATCTTTCCATTTACCCACAACCGGATGAGCCACTAATTTTTCTTTTACCATAGCTTGGAAATCGGCTTCCATAACTACTAAATCAAAAACGTCAACGGCCTTAATTAGGCCATAGAACTCGTCTTCGGGCATAATTTCGCCGTATTTACCATCCCTTTTAGCACCGGCAAAGCCGTTTTCGTACCAAGGGCGCTCAAAACCATTTAAGGCTTTAGGATGCAAAGTACCAATATATGCTTGATTGGGCGGATATTTTACTGCATCTTCAAAGCTGCGTAAAGCTTTGGGCAAATCTTTTAAATATTCGGCATCAGGATTTACGCGTCTTTCATTAGCTTGGGTGGTGCCTTGATGGATTAAAACATCATTAGCTTGAATTAAAGCATAAGCTGCACCTTTTAGTACAGGATAATTCATTTTTATTACCTCCAAATTTTGCTTAAAAAATATGGCAGTGTGGCAATAGGCCGCACTGCCATACAATTAGTTAATTATTAAAAAACAGTTTGTTCGCTAACTTCGGTTTCCAAAGCCTTTAAGGCCTTGCGAACCAAGCCTCTGCGCAACTCTTTTTCGTCCTCTTGGGTTAATTTAGGATTACCCAAGGGATAAGGAATAGCTACAGTAGGAACAATACGGTTTGCACCAACCGTTAGAGAAATAGGTACTACCGTGCACATATGAGCTACCGGGAAACCGGCTCTTTCGATTTCTTTTACCATCGTTGCGCCGCAACGAGTGCAGGTGCCTCAGGTAGAGGTGAGGATAACGGCATCAACTTGATGCTTTTTTAAATCCTCTGCAATTTCGGCTGCAAATTTTTTGGAATTAGCAACCGAAGTACCATTACCAACGGTGGTATAATAATATTCGTGTAAAGAACCCATTTCGCCTGCTGCTACCAATTCGCGGATTACATCAACCGGCAAAACGCGGTCTAAATCTTCATTGGCATAAACAGGGTCATAGCCGCCATGAGCGGTTTCGCCATTTTCGGCGGTGAAGTCATTAATGCCTTCTAGGCAATAACGGCCATATTTGGAAGCACTGGAGGATTCGATATGATCAGGATTGCCCTTCGGTACCGGGCCGCCGGAAGAAACCAAAGCAATTTTAGCCTTGGTAATATCTTTAACGGCCGGTTGAGGATCTACCCTATCAAAGATAGGCATCGGATATTCGGTAACAAATTCCTCGCCTTTAATCTTATTAACCAGCATTTCCACAGCACGCAAAGAGCCACGTTTTTCGGCAAAGTAGTTTTGGCGAATGCCTTTGGGCATATAGCCTGTAACCTCAGCGCCTTCGGCGATTTGCTTAACGATAGCAGCCATAGCAGGAATAGCTTGGCGCATACCGGTTGCTGCATTGGCGGTAGGCACTACATAAGCATAACGCTTATACATATCGGCACCGGGGTTTTCCTCATACATACCGCTTACCACGGGGATATTGAGGTTCTCGGATACGATTTCGGCCACCATGCCGCAAGCCATACCATAACGACCGGCATTAAAAGCAGGGCCTGCAACTACGATATCGGGATTATAGCTTTTGATCATAGCTAAAACTTCAGCTTTAGTAGCATCAACATTTTCGTTAAAGTAGCTATCTCCGCAGATTACTGTACCAACCACTTCGGCTACGCCTTCTAAAGCGCTATTTAAAGCCATACCGGGGCCGGCAAAACCATCACGCTTTTCGGGCTTAGTATCAGCTTTATCTTCGCCACCGATACCGGCATAGAATTGATTAATATAATGAACTATCTTTAGCAAGAACAGCCCTCCTTATAGAGCCTAAGCTCCACGATAAGTCGATACTTCGCTATTGATGGTATCAACATCAAGTACCATTTCCATCATGCCAACTTGCTCTTCATAAATAGCGGCATCAACTTCTTCTTTTAATTCAAAGATATGATAAGCTTTGAGTCCCAACGAGACTCCGGCTAAAGGACCTGCAAAAGTAGGATCGCCTTGGGATACGGTTTCGGCAGCTAGACCAGCAGCTTCGGCCTCGGCACCGCCGAGAACTACTATTAAGTCTTCTACCCCATATTTTTCCGATAATTCTTTGATCCTAGCTTGGTTTTCCAAGTCCATAGCGCCAGCGGCAGTTCAGACGAAGCATTCGGTAGTAGAGAAAACTACTTCAGCGCCGGCAGATTTAACACACTCTTCGATGGCCGGACCGGGAATGCCGTCACGGTCGCCTAAGATGGCTATTTTTTTACCTTCGAGCATAGTCATAACCTTTTCCTCCTTAAATTATTTTATATATTTTATTTATAGAACACTATAAATCTTAGTAAAAGCTTAACTTATAAACCTTTGGCGGTTAAATAGTTAAAGCCCAATTCATTGGTAGCACCGATAATAACTTGGATTTCGGCTACAATCGAGCCGTCCTCTTTTAAGCTACCGGCAGCACCACCGGCAATTACATCGGCAACTTCCGGATAACCGATAACGGTTTCCATAGGCGGCAAAGTAACTACCTGATTAGCATTACCGGCGGTAACCACGGCATCACCTGCCGGGGTAGAATCGGCTAAAGATTGCGAAGCGCCATCTTGGCCGGCATATTCGTCGGTAATTAATACAGTTTTAACGCCTAAAGCGCTAATTTTATTGCAGTTCATAACGAGGTCGGCATCGGGATTACCAAAGCCCTCTTCAGAAATGATAACGGCATCGGCGCCCAATAATTCTACTAATTTAGCAGTCATATTGGAAGAACGCTCTTTATCCATTAAGGTTACATTTTCATTGGTGATAATGCAGCCCAAGAAATTGTAATCTTTGCCATGACGGCTGAATAAATCGGTAATAACCGGGCTGTTTTGATGGATATAAGTGGGGTTTTTATCGCAAGCAGAAACGCAGTTACCGCTAACAATGGCCCCATCAAAAGCCTCGGTGGGATACATAAAGGTAGGAACAATTTCTTTAACATCCACACCATAGTAAAAAGTATTATGCAATAAGCCTTGAGTTTGAAGCATATATACATAAACAACTTTGGGTAAATTAGGATATTCTTTAACTTGCTCAAGCAAAGGTTTGGTTTCATAAACATCTACTTGATCGGGTGTTAATTCTTGAGCAATTTTGCCCAAGTAGGTAGCTGCTCTAAAGCCGGCTAAGCGCACGATAACTTCGTGCTCATGCTGCTTAATGCCATCTTTAGGCTCTACTTTTACTACGACATTGCAGGTTTTGGAAAAGGGAGTATATTTAGCCCCTTCGCCTTGCATATCGATAATCCCCTCTTGGAAGCCAACGATTTTACCGGTGGTAACAACAGCTGCTCCGGATAAAACATGGGTACGCCCCGAACCTACTTGCTCAACATTGCTGATAAAGCCGGGGAACATTCCGCCTTTGCCATCAACCTTAACTCTAGGCTCGATAACATCTTTAACAGGCATAATTCTTACCGATTCACCTGGGCGAGCTAAGAATACCTCCACCGATGCAATACGCTCATCGGCTGCTGCCTCGGCAATAACTTCATCTTTATTTACATAAAGAGTACCGTTTTTAACCTCGGTTTGAGCACCAAACTGAACATCAGAGATTTTAATTAAACCTAATTCTAAGCGCACAACTTCACCTCCTAAATCTTTATAATTTAACCAAGCAATTCATCTAATTTAGCTTGAACGGCTCCCATTTCAATACTTTCTTTATCAAAAGTAAATACTTTTTCGCCGCCTTTATAGAAAGCAAAAGCAGGTAAGCCCATAACTTTTTGAGCAATCGACAAACGCTTATTAGCAGCGGCATCTAATTTACAAAACTTAGCACGACCGGCATTTTTTTCGGCAAAGGCTTCTACATCAGGCAAAAGAGCCATGCAGGGCTCGCATTTGGGGCTCCAAAAATCAACAAAAACTAATTCTTCGGCACCGATAACTTCTTGTTCAAAATTCTCTTTGTTTACTTCAATCATTTTTAAATCCTCCTTATAATTATAGCTTAGCTAATAAATCTTTAATTTGAGCTTCGGTAATATCTTGGCCTTCTAAGCGATCGATAACCTCGCCATTATTGAATAAAAGCAAGCTGGGAATAACCGTGGCTTGATACTGCTGGGCAGTTTTTTGATTACGATAGGTATCTAATTTAACCAAATCGAAGCTTTCATCGGTTTCATGCATTTTTTCGAGCAAGCCAACCAAAGCAATGCTGGCTTCTACTTGAGGAGTCCAAAAAGCGAGCAATACCGGCTTTTTAGCTTCTAATACTTGGCTGGTAAAGGTTTCCATTTCGGCCAAATATTTTTCGGCGGCAACGGCGGCAATAGCGCCATCGGCAGCGGCAGTAATAACCTGACGCAAATATTTAACACGGGCATCACCTACACCATAAACGCCGGGAACATTGGTTTCCATAATATCATTGGTGATAATATAGCCTTGCTCATTCAATTCAACCTGGCCTTTTAAGAAGCCGGTTTTGGGGATAGAACCAACAAAGAAGAAAACGCCATTTACTTCTAAGCTGCTTAATTCGCCGGTTTTGATATTTTTAACGGTAACACTTTCTACCAATTCATCGCCAACGATTTCCTCAAGTACGGAATTCCAAACCCATTTAAGCTTGGGATTTTTAAAAGCTTTTTCGGCACTGGCCTTATTGCAATCCAAAACGCCTTCTTCATGGATAACAATAATGGTTACGCTTTCGGCAAATTTGGTTAAGTACATGGCTTCTTCGATAGCGGCATCGCCATTACCAACTACAACAACATCTAATTCTTCGAAGAAATCGGCATCGCAGGTGGCGCAATAGCTAACACCTTTACCGCGCAATTTGCCTTCGCCGGGAATATTGAGCATTCTCGGCTCGGCACCGGGCGATAAGATTACGGTATGGCCTAAATATTCTTGACCATCTTTGGTGATAACTTTTTTGATAACACCACTTAAATCCATATCTTCAACCACACCACGGATAATTTCGGTACCAAAATGCTCGGCATGATCGGCAAAGTTTTTCATTAAGTTAGGGCCGGTAGCATGCTCGAAAAAGCCGGGATAGTTTTCTAATTCTTCGGTGGTACCTGCTTGTCCGCCGGGACGACCTTTTTCGATAACAGCGGTTTTTAAACGACCACGGCTACCATAAATACCGGCTGCTAAACCACCGGGGCCGCCGCCTACTACCAAGATATCATAAATTTCTGCCATTTTACTTCCTCCTAAAAATATTATATATTAAATTACAAATAATATTCAGCCGGCAATGCCTGCAGAGCCGATTGCAATAAATCTAAATCAATTACCTGAAAATCCTCGGCAATAGCTCCGCTAATTGCCATATTGGTTTTGGGTAATTTGGCAACAGTTTCTAAAGCGGCCTCTAGGCTTTGCAAGGATTTATAATCTAAGCCAATGCCTTTAGCCTCGGCAACAATTAAGCTTTTATAAGGGCTTTGATTAGGCTTAATACTGCCACTTAAGGGATAATTAATCAATTTAGCACCTAAATGCACCAGCTTACGCGCCTCTAAAAATATATCATTCGTATCGCCCTTGATAATTTGACAGGCTTGTTCATACTTTGCGATTACCAAGGGATTATTGGTTATAATCTTAACCTTATCCAAATCGTCCACCTATTAGTACACATAAAAAAGCGACAGAGAAATGGGAAAAAAGTTCGCCATTTCTCTGTCGGTTAATAACTTTCAGAGCCAGGTCGGGCAATGGTATTTTAGCCTGAGAGTTTCATTATAAGTTGGCATACTTATAACTTGCCCCTACGGCGTCTTACGACTCTCCCATTACTTTCATCCCTGAACAACATTTAATTTTTTAATACATGTTGATTATATCATTAAAAATCTTAATTGTAAATAGGCAAAATCAAATTTTTTTAATATTTTTTAAATATTTTTATTTTAGCAGCTAGCTGGGTATATTGACTTTAATTTTGAGATGCTTGTTTTAGTTAGATTTAACTACTATCTATGTAGCAATCAAACCTCGCGGCAAAAAAATTCGC
>CAYJBP010000073.1:0-10705 GCA_964368605.1 uncultured Peptococcaceae bacterium
GCCCGTAAACGCATTGCCCCTTATGTGCAAAGAACTCCGCTTTTGCGTTTGCCGGCTTTAGATGCTTATAGCGGTGTGCAAACTTATATCAAGCCCGAATGTTTTCAAAATACCGGCGCATTTAAGATTAGGGGCGCATTTAATCGTCTTTTGCAATTAACCGAGCAAGAAAAAGCAGCCGGGGTTATTGGTGCATCTTCGGGCAATCATGGCTTAGGCTTAAGCACTGCCGCCAAGCACTTGGGGATTAGGGCAATTATTGTTATGCCCGAAAATGCCAGCGAAATTAAGTTAAATGGCATTAAAAAGGCCGGTGCCGAGGTAATGTTGCATGGCCTGCTTAGCAGCGAGCGCAATGAATTTATGCGTGATTTGGCAGCTAGGCAAAAACTAACAATTGTTCATGCCTTTGAAGATCCGATAGTTTGTGCCGGCCAGGCCAGCGCTGCTATGGAGATGATGGAGGATTGCCCTGATTTGGACGCGGTAGTAGTGCAAGCCGGCGGTGGCGGCCTTTTAAGTGCTTTTGCTACTGCTATTAAAAATACCAATCCTAAAATAAAGGTAATTGGCATTGAGCCGGCAGCCGCCCCTCGTTATGCCATCAGCCGTGCTAAAGGTAGCCCTCAAGCTATCGAAATCGATGCTACTATTGCCGATGGTACTCGTGGCAATGCGGCATCGCCTCATAATTTTCCGATTATCGAAAAATACGTAGACGAGCTTTATTCGGTAGACGATGATGCTTTAAAGGCGGCAATTTATGTATATGCTAAGCTGGGCAAATTATTGCCAGAGCCTTCCGGTGCTTTGCCTTTGGCGGCGGCTATTGATGGCAAGCTTAAGCATTTGGCCGGTGCTAAGGTGGGCTTTTTAATTAGTGGCGGCAATGGCAATTTGGGCGAGTATGATGGTTGGTTTAAAGAAGGCGAGGCCTATTTGCAGGCCAAAGGTCTTTTGTAGCTATAATTTTGTAATATTTTGAGGTTTTATAGATAATTTGCAGAAATAACTTGACCTATGGCCAAAAATTTTGTATAATATATTTTGTGACTATTGATCTGCTTAATTTAGGCAGCCGCAACCGGTAGTCACCTCGGGCCTATAGCTCAGCGGTAGAGCCCCCGGCTCATAACCGGTCGGTCCCTGGTTCGATCCCAGGTGGGCCCACCAAAAAACATCCCTTTAGGGGATGTTTTTTTTGTTTTCTTTTGGGTTTTATTTGGGCTAGCCTAGGCTTAGGCAGGAAATTAGGCTTACTTTAACGAAATAATAAAGTTAGCAATTTGATTTAAAGGAGAGTTTTATTTTGTCTAAAATATATTTATTATTGATAATTTTATCAATAGCAATTTTTAGTAGTGCTTGTCAGGCCTCCGATGCTCCTGTTAGTAGCGATGATCTGCCTTCCGACGAGCAAATTGTCGCCGAGGAGGAGGCCGCCGCTTCTCGGGACGAAGCCGATGATGATGCTCCGCATATCCCCAGCATCACCCCGCCCGAACCGGAAAAACAGGATAATGACGACGATAATGCCGATAACTCCACCGATGACTCTGCCGAGCAGAATAATAACCTAGATGATATCCCCAGCCCCGACGATTTAAGTGGCATCCCCAGCCCCAATACATACACTTTGTCCGGCGGCTATGGGCCTTATCCCGACCCCTTTATTGAGTATCCTAATGGCCATCTGCAAGAGCTTTTAAGCTTGCAAAGTGCCCATTTAGGCTATGAGCTTAGCCTGGAGCAATTGCAGCAGTTATTTTTAAGCGAGTATTGCCTAAATATCGAGGATGCCTATAAGCTTACAATTAATCAAAATTTATCCCCCAATTTGGGCGATGGCTTCCCCTTTATTGCCGTAGATACCGAGGAAAGCTATAACTCTGAATTAAAGACCACAATTTATACCCTCTATTTTAGTAATCTGATTGTGGAATTGCGACAAGCCGATGGCTCTAATCAAGCGCAAATTTATTATTTGGAGAATACCGCATCTACCGTACAAGGCTATTCGGTTGTTACAAATCGCGGCCTTAAGGTGGGGGATACCTCCGATACCTTGTTCGAACTCTATCCCGATGCCGGCCTAATTCAAGATAATGGCTATACCCAGATTTATCAGCATTGGCCAATGGTTTCCGGCCAATATGTGCAGGATAGTTATATGTATTTTCATGTAGAAAGTAATATGCTAACCAAAATCGAAATAAATAATAGCTTAGGCCAAACCCCGCAGCCACGTATACCGCATCAAGGGGTATAGCTGCAAGTATAATCCAGTATTAAAGGTTGAATATATGAATAAAGAAAATTCCAATCCGCAACAAACTCCGGATTTTAATAGCGAAATACTTAATCGTAGCTGGGCAAACGATAGTCCTTTGCCGCCAATTGACGATAAAATGGCTACTGCCGAATTGCCGCCGCTTAATTTAGGCCAAACCGCCGAATTGCCCTTTGAAAAGGATTGGCCGCAAAATGCTCAAAATCGGCAGCAATCACGGCAAAGATTGCCTCATAGCGAGCGCAATAATGAGCATCGCAGCAGGCGACGCCCGGTGGCTGCTAAGGCCAAAAGCCCTTATCGCAACTTGGCCTTGGTAATCGCCGGCTTATTTATCTATGCCCTGCTTATCGGTGTGGCCTCTTTTATTTTGGGTTCGGTAATCTATAATAATAATGCCGATGCTGCCGATTATCAAACCGCCCCTCTAATCATCTTTATCGGGGCTGTTTTCCTATCATCTTTTATGATAACCCTTTTTTCCAGAGGTGGCACAATTTTTCCGTCCTTTGCCTTAGCTCTACTGATTTGCCTAAGCTCTATCCTCTTAAGCGGTGGCGTAGAACCATCTTTAGGCTCGCTTTTTCTTAAGTTTGGTTTAAGCATTTTGATTGTGATTATTAGTTTTAGCGCTGCCAAGGCCTTTATTATTTTGCGTAAAAAAGCCTAGCTCTAAAGGCCTAATTGCCAAAAATCAGCTTGTTTTTAGCAGATATATTATTTGCAAAGGGGCTGCGCAAATTAAAAATATTTACAATAGCTCCTTTAAATTTTCTTAAAACAAATATTGATAATTGGTCGCATAATAGCAGACGAAAACAAAAACCCCATGTTTTGATACGCAAAAAAAAATATCTTAGCGGATGGCGCTTTAGTATGCTTGCTGGCTAAAATCTGAAAAAATAAAATTTTTTGTAAATTTATGTAGCTATTTTGCCACTTTTAGATTATAATTATAGTAGGAGCTTGTTTTATCCTAGGCTCTTGTCGGCATTTTTTGGGGTTTACTGATAGGAGTGATTTTTATTGCCTATAATTTAGCTGCCGAATATGGGGCTTTGCTGATTTTAACTGTGGCCATTATTGGCTTGCTTTTAGATAGTAGCATTGTATCTACCAGGTATAAAGGCCTTAAGTGGATGTATATTGCCACCTATATTAGCATCCTGGTAACCCTTGCTGCCATTATTTCTTTAGATTATTATGATGGCGGCTATTCGCTTAAACTGGTTGACTTTTTGCGGCATGCCTTTTTTATCACTTCGCCGCTTTTGGCCTTGCTTTATCTTTTTTATGTGATGAGCATCGTTTATAATAAGATGTCTTTAAGCGAGATTATTTCTAAAAATTTTAAGATGAGTATTCCTTATTTGCTTTATATGGCTTTTATTGGTACAAACCCTCTGCACCGCCTTATTTTTAGTATTTCCGATCAGGGCGAGTATCTTAAGGGGCCTTTAAGCCAGGTTAGCTACTATATCGCTTTTATTTACTTTGCAATGTTGGTCTACTTTACCTTTAAGCATCGTTTTACGCCACAACGTAATATCTTAATGATTATTTGTGCTAACTTTTTGCTATCGGTTATCGTCTTTAGTATGCAGATAATTTTCCCCTTGGTGCAGCTATCGGGTTTATCTTGCGTATCGGGATTATTGGTTGTGCATTTGTATATTTTAAGCGTTTCGCGCCTGTCCGATCCTTTAACCGAGCTTAATAATCGGCAAAAGCTAACCGCCGATTTGGTTAAACTTTGCGAAAGCAAAACCCCTTTTTCGATGGCTGTTTTTAGCCTGCGTAATTTTAAAAGCATTAATGAGCGCTTAGGCCTGGAGTTTGGCGATCAACTTTTATTCGATTTAGGGATAAGGCTTAGAAGCATTTTGCCTTCTAAATATATTTATCGCTATGGTGGCGACGAATTTGCCTACCTTAAAATTACTAGTGATAATAGCTTTAATCAGCTTTTACATAATGTAACCGGTTTGATTTGCAAACCTTTTAGCAGCGGCGAAAACTCGCTTAGCCTGGATATTATTTATGCACGCATCGATTATCCCGAGTTTGGCCAAAATGTAAAAGAGATTATCTCGGCCATGGATTATTCTATCTCCTCTATTAAAAAGAATATTGGCGAGACTAATTTTTTCTATGATCCTAGTATTTGCGATCAGATGAAACGGCGCAATTATATTATCGACCGCTTAAAGCAGGCAATAGCCGAGGATGGTTTCGAGGTTCATTATCAGCCTATTTATGCTACTGATATTGATAATTTTCCGCTGGCCGAGGGCTTAATTCGACTTAAAAAGTCCGATTTGCCGCCTTTGTCGCCGGGTGAATTTATTCCAATTGCCGAGGAAAGCGGCTTGGTTAGCAAGCTTACTTTTATCGTTTTGGAAAAGCTATGTCAGGATTATCGCTATCTGATGGATTTATATCCAAATCAGCTACCTTTAGAATCGATATCGCTAAACTTCCCTTATGTTCACTTTTTAAAATCAAGCACTACGCAGGAGGTTTGCGAGATTGTTGATCGCTATCAAATCCCACATAGCATGATTAAAATGGAGCTTACCGAGCGTACTTTGGTTTCCGATACACAGGCTACCCGCAATATTATGGATGAGCTGATTAAGCAGGGTTTTGAGTTCGAGCTTGATGATTTTGGGGTAGAGTATTCTAATTTAAGCCTCTTTTTTAATATCCCGGTGGAGATTATTAAATTCGACCGTAGCCTGGTTTATGCGGCTACTTCTACGCAGGATCGGCGCATTTTCTTCGATCATTTATTGCAGGCGATTAAGGCCATGGATATTAAGGTTGTAATGGAGGGCGTAGAGGGCGAGGAGCTTTTGCAGTATTTGATTAGGTCCGGCTGCGATTATATTCAGGGTTATGCTTTTTCTAAGCCTTTGCCCCGTGATGAATTTGGCAAGTATTTGATTGATTTTCAGCAACAGAAGGCTAAATAAATTTTTTAAAAATGGATAAAAAAAGGGCTGTCGCAATTAGAAAAACATTTGCGACAGCCCTTTTTTAGTTTTTAACTGATTTATTTATGCAAAATATGCTATATTGGTTGTTTTTTTACAATATTGACCAAAAAATTGCATGTTGTCTAGATAATTGATGCAATATGAAATTTATATATAATAATGACATATTATATGCTAACCTGCCTTAATTTGCGCAATGTTTAGTAATAAACAATAGCAAAAAATGCATATTTTGCTCATTTGCTTTTGAATGTAACAAAAAATACATGTTTTTAGCGCTAAGATTTGCAAAAGTTGCAAAAAGTCCATAAATTTGTAAGAATAGTGCTGGATTTTATCATGGTTTTATGATATAGTTATTAAGCTATTGATTTGCCAGCCCTTTAGAGGGTAGCAAATTAGGGCAATCGGATTTGATGTCAAAATAGTTTCGTCGGGATATTATAGGTATTCTGGCGATTAAACACATCAATTCTCTAAAGCGGTATAACAAATGTTTATTATCATCATTTATTTATATTAATATCGGTTTGGGGTGGATGTGCTAAAAATGCCGCAAGGCAAATTATAGGAGGGGTTTTTTTATGACCAGAATCACAAAGTTATTGTCCCTAGGTTTAGCTGCTGTATTAGCTGTTGGTGTATTAGCCGGCTGCGGCGGTGGCGAGGAAGCAGGCACAGAAGGCGGCGCAGCCGCAACTGTCGAAAATCCGTTAGAAGTAAAGATTGCAACCACAATTTCGGGCGAAACCAGCCCTGCTTTGCAAGCTTTAGCCAAGTTTGAAACAGATGTTGAAGCCGCATCGGAAGGTCGCATCGACATTATCATTTTCCAAGGTGGGCAATTAGGTACCGAATCCGAGGCTGTCGACCAAGCCCGTAATGGCGATATTCAAATGACCACCATCAACCCTTTAAGCCTTAGCTCTAATATTACGCAGCTTGCTACAATCGAGCAGTATTTCCTCTTCGAGAGCGATGAGCATGCTTTGGCCTTCTTAGCAGGCGATCGTGGCCAGGAATTATTAAGCAGCTTTAATCAAATGGGCTTACAAGGTGTTGCCTATTTCCCCTTAGGTTTCCGTAATTTAACCAATAGCAAAGGGCCGATCGAAACTATGGATGACTTAAACGGTCTAAAAATCCGCGGTTATAATCCGGTGCAAATTGCTGTTTGGGAATCGGTAGGTGCCAGCCTTTCTTCCGTTACCTGGAATGAATTATTTACCGCTATGCAACAAAAGTTGATTGATGGCCAAGAAGGCGCCTTAACCTCTTTCTCCGAGAGCAAGTTTTATGAAGTTCAAGATTATTTCACCTTTACCCGTCATACCTTCTCTACCGATATCTTGCTTGCAAATCAAACTTGGTTAGAGGGCTTACATGCCGATGATCGTGCTATTATCGAAACTGCTTTAGCCGATGCCGAGGCTTTCCAACAACAAGAAATGTTAGATCAAAATGCTGCTTTAGTTGCTGAATTAACCGAACTCGGCACCAATTTTGCCGAAGTACCGGCCGATTTATTAGAAGAGATGAGAGCTACCATGATGCCTGTTACCGAGGCCAGCATTGTAGAGCTTGCCGGCCAAGAAGAGTATGATGCAACCATGGCTGCTGCCGAGGCTGCCAAACAATAATCAAGCTACTTAAAATATTGCCGCTACCTAAAGTGGCGGCAATATTGCATTTTTTAGCGGAGGTGTTTGGATGAAAAAAGCGCTTAAGTGGCTTGATGTGAATTTTGAGCCGGTTTTAATTATGGTAGTTTTTATCATAATGACATTATTATTAACCTTACAAGTAATTTTACGTTTTTTATTTGATGAAGGCTTTGCCTGGGCCGAAGAATTTGCCACCTTTATGTTTGTATGGATTTGCTTTTTGGGCATATCCTATGCTTTTAGGAATAATCGCCAGATTACAGTTGCTTTTATCCGTGATTTCTTGCCGGAAAAAGCTCGTAAAATCTTAGTCCTTCTTATCGATTTTTCGATGTTAGCTATTATGATTATCTTTCTGATTGGTGCTATTAGCAATGTGCAAAATACAGCCGAATTTAATGATTTGGCAATTTCGATACCGATTACGATGAATGTTGCTTATGCTGCTGCTTTGGTTGGCTATTCTTTATCGATGCTAAGGATTGTACAAACCATTATCTGGAAAATCCGTCGCTTTAATGCATCTTTTGATTTGTTCTTTAATCGTTTGGGCGTATACAATAATGCCCTGGATGTATGTTTTATGAATAAGGCAGTTAGGGAAGACGAGATGTCGCAAATTGACCCGCAAGTTGCCGAAGAAGCCAAAAAATATAGGAAGGAGGGCTAAAGGATGATAGCTACACTGTTTACTGTATTTTTAGGCTTATTATTACTTTCTTTTCCTATCGCTGTTTCGCAGGCCTTTGGCTCTTTAGCACTTATTTTTACCGATCAGGCCTCGCTTTCTTTAGAAGGCTATACCCGTGCTATTTTTGGCGGTTTTAATTCCTTTACCCTGGTAGCCGTACCCTTATTTACTTTTGCCGGCGATATTATGGGTAAGGGGGGCATTTCTAAGCGTTTGGTCGATACCGCTAAGATTTTTTTAGGCAATCGCACCGGCGGTTTGGGCATTGCCTCTATTGTAGCATGTATGATTTTTGCCGCTATTTCCGGCACCGGTTCGGCCACTGTTGCGGCAATCGGCCTAATTATGATTCCGGAAATGACCAAGGCCGGTTATGATCGCCCTTATTCGGCATCTTTGGTGGCAACGGCCGGTACTATCGGTACTATTATTCCGCCTTCGATTTGTATGGTGGTTTATGCTATTGCTGCTAATGCTTCGGTAACCTCGATGTTTACTGCCGGTTTCCCGGTTGGTGTTTTGGTAGGTACCGCTTTATGTGTTTATTGTGCAATTTCCTGCCGCAAGCGTGGTTATCAGCCGGTTGTGGTTAAGCGCACCTTTAAGGATTGCGTTAAAATTATTGTTACCGCTATTCCTTCTTTCTTGGTGCCGCTAATCATTTTGGGTGGTATTTACGGTGGTCATTTTACCCCCACCGAGGCCGCTGCTGTGGCTTGTTTTATTGGTGTTGTCATTTCGGTATTTGTTTATAAAGAAGTTAAATTATCGGATATCCCTTATATGGCCTATCGTTCGGTAATTATTTCGGCACCGGTTATGTTTATCATTGGTGTATCTTCGGGCTTTGCCAAAATTTTGGCCATTACCCGTATGCCCACCCTTATTTCCGAGGCTATCTTAAGCGTTACCGATAGTGCTATTTTGTTGTTAATCCTCATCAACCTATTACTGCTTTTGGTAGGCGCCTTTATGGAAACAAATGCCGCCATCATCATCTTAACCCCCATTTTATTACCGATTGTTTCGGCCTTGGGCATTAGCACGGTTCACTTTGGGATGATTATGATTCTTAACTTGGCCATCGGCTTTGTTACCCCACCTTTGGGAGCAAACCTGTTTATGGCCTCCGAGATATCACGAGTGCGATTCGAGGTGCTGGCAAAAACGATTTGGCCATGGATATTTGTAATGATAATAGTATTATTGTTAATTACTTATATTCCGGAAATTTCTACTTTCTTGCCCAGTTACTTAGGTATGACAATCTAGTAAAATAATTTTGCTTTTATAGTTGAAAGTCGGTTGATTGTAGGCTATAATATAAATTAATTAATAATTTAAAGGATGGTGTAATTTTAATGGGTGAAATCAAAGTTCAAACCAAATTCAAGTTAAACAAAAGGGATTCTGTATGGTTCCATCAGAATTCTGCCCAAGTTAATGTTGCTTATGCTAAGGAAGTTTGCGATATCGCAATCTTGCCTTTAGGTGCTATCGAGCAACATGGCCCGCATTGCCCCTGCGCTTCCGATACCTACAATGCTATGGGTATTGCCGAAGCTGTTGCCAGCAAATGCGATGCTATGCTTCTTCCTTGCCCGATGTACGGTGCTCATCCTCATCATCACTGGGGTATGCCCGGTACTATTCCGCTTTCTTTCGAAACACATATCGGCATGATTGTTGATATTATTCGTGGTGCGGCTGTAGCCGGCTTTAATAAGTTTATTATTCTTTCGGCTCATGGCCAAACTATGACCGTGCCTTGCGCCGTTCATAAATTGGGTATCGAAGGTTTTTATACCGTATCTTCTACCTGGTATGATTTCCTCCGCGATAATAAAACTGTTTTGGATGATTATATGTGGCATGCCGACGAAGCCGAGACTTCGGTTGCGCTTTCCTTATATGATAAGTGGGTAAATATGGACTTAGCCGTAGATGGCAGCGGTACCCCCACCTTGGATTCCAAGTACAAAATCGCCCCCGGCCAAGAAGCCAAACCCGGCGCTATGTATCACTTTGAAGGCACCTTCGGTTTACCCGAAAAGGATGACCTTGATAATGGTGTTATCGGTAATCCTACCAAAGCTTCGAAAGAAAAAGGCGATTTATTGGTAGACAAGGTTTCTGATTTATATGCTCAATTGGTAAAAGATATTGCCGAGGCTTATCCTTGCGGTATCAACCCCTTAGGCTTCAGAAATCCCTTGGGCTATACCGGTGCTCATAACTTCACCTATGATGAAGGCCATTTAGAGCGTGTAGCCGCTATCCGCAAAAAAGCCGGTTTAGAGTAAATTAATTTAATACTATTTAATATAGTAGAAATAAAAAAAGGTTGCATTATTGCAGCCTTTTTTTTGTGGTTTTTTATAGGCCAATCTGTTCAATATTATATTTTTACAAATAATTGTTTAATCTAAAAGCCTGCTATAGCTACTTGTAAAAAATAATTTATAAAAAAACTCCATTTTACCCCATTTTTGGCAACTTGCATCCGTAATCTATGACATGCAAGAAAAACAAAACAGAAATTAAAAACAGAATGGAGTGCTTATCATGAATAAAATATTATTTGGAGTATCCTTAGCCGCCACCTTAGCCGCAACTTTTGTATTTACCTCTGTTGCATCCAGCGCCGAGCTACCTGCACCTGATGAAACAAACCAGGTTATCGAAGAACCTGCCACCGAGGGAGCTACGCCTAAAAAAATCGGCAAAAAAGCTGCCAAAGGTATAGCCGAAGCCCATGCCGCATTAGATACCGTAAAATTAATCTGGGAAGAAATTAAGCTAGAAAAAGAAAATGGTGTTTTGCAATATGAATTAGAATTTGATGCCGACGGTATTGAATATGAATATGAAATCGATGCCTTCACCGGCGAAATCATCAGCTTCGAAATCGATCGAGACGACAATGATGATATCGACGATATGGACGACGACAATGATGATATCGACGATATGGACGACGACAATGATGATATCGACGATATGGATGACGACAATGATGATATCGACGATATGGATGACGACAATGATGATATCGACGATA
>CAYJBP010000073.1:10805-12690 GCA_964368605.1 uncultured Peptococcaceae bacterium
GACGACAATGATGATATCGACGATATGGATGACGACAATGATGATATCGACGATATGGATGACGACAATGATGATATCGATGATATGGATGACGATAATGATGATAACGACGATAACGACGACGACGACGACGATGATGACGACGACGATGACGATGATGACGATGACGATGACGATGACGATGATGATGATGATGATGATGACGATGACGATGATGACGATGGTGACGACGATTAAGCTATCCCCTGTTCCTATTCACTATACAGCAAAAAAGGTTGCGGCTAAGCCGCAGCCTTTTTTGTTTGGCATAAACCGATAACTAAAATCATAAAATCTAATAAAAGGCAGAATAAGGAGCAAGATAATGATAATATTTAAAAGGATAGTTATCGCGGCATTAATTATAATTGCTATTTGGGCAATGCCAGCCAAGGCGGCCGAATTAGATTTGCAGGTAAAAAGTGCCGTTTTACTGGATGCTAATACCGGCCAAATCCTTTATCAGCATAATGCAAAAGAGCAGGTTTATCCGGCCAGCACCACTAAGCTGATGACCATGGCTTTAATTTTAGAGGCAATAAATAATGGTCAGATTAGCCTTGATGATTTGGTCACTACCAGCGAGGCGGCTGCCGGCATGGGCGGTTCGCAAGTATATCTTTTTCCCGGCGAAACCCGTACAGTTGAAGATATGCTAATTGCCATCGCCGTTGGCAGCGGCAATGATGCGGCCTATGCTATGGCCGAATTTGTGGGAGGTAGCTATCAAAACTTTATTGATATGATGAATGCTAAGGCGGCGGAGCTGGGCATGCTTGATACAAATTATGTTAATCCGCATGGTTTGCATGATGATAATCATTATACAACGGCTGCTGATATGGCTATTTTGGCCGACTATTCTTTGCAGATGCCGCAAATTTTGGATTATACTTCGATTTATGAATATCATTTTAGGCCGGAGCCTAATCCCTTTATATTATGGAATACCAATTCGCTCTTAAAGTGGTATGAGGGAACCGACGGTTTAAAAACCGGATATACCGAGGAGGCCGGGCGTAATTTGGTGGCTACGGTTAAGCGTGGCGAGATGCGTTTAATTTCGGTTATTATGGGGGCTAGCCAATCCAAAGGGCATTTTAATGAGAGCATGGTTTTATTGGATCATGGTTTTAATAATTATATATATCAGTCCTTATATAAAGAGGGGCAAATAATTGAGCAATTGGCGGTAGCTAAAGGCGAGGCAGATAGTATAGATATTTGTTTGGCCGAGGATATAAATTATAGCGATTTAAAAAACAGCGATCCGGAAATTATAACCGAGATTGAATTGCCGGAGCAATTGACGGCACCTATCGAGGCTGGGCAGGTTGTAGGGAAAATTATTGTCTATAAAGATGAAGAAAAATTAAGCGAGGTAGATTTATTAACTGCCCAAGCGATAAATAAAAGTGGTTTAATGGCTTATTGGCAAAAATTATTAAATATTACCGGTTTGGGCAAATAATTATTTCTTCCTATATAATAGTGTACATTAAAGGTTTCTTTTGTTTCTTTTCTTTCCTCAAAAGAAAAGAAAGGTTTTAATCTTTAAAAATCTTTCGAGACAAAGCAGTTTCGGAATTATAAATTAAATAGGCAGTTAAATCTGGAAGAGAAGGAAATACTCGAAAGATTTAGCTGCTATTTTTATTTGCAAAGCAAATAAAAATGAAGTGCACTTTTTGGGAATATATAATATTTTGATTTTTGGGGATATATTTGTTATTAATTTTGCAGGGAATGGTCTTGACCATTCCACTGTTCGGGCTATTGCTGCCTAAATTGCCAACAGAATTGTTTTGGTTTGACTTTTTGTTGATTATTGTTCGCAAGGTTATTG
>CAYJBP010000074.1:0-12421 GCA_964368605.1 uncultured Peptococcaceae bacterium
ACTATGATCAGGGGCAAAAATTTACGGCTGCCCGCGGGCTTAGCCTAGCCGAGATTGCCGCCTTAATGCCCAAGCGTGATCCGCATCCGTTAGCAGCAATTGTTAATGGGGTTTTGCAAGAGCTGGACTATCATTTACATATCGATAGCGAGATTATTTGGCTGGATTATCGTTCGGGCAGTGGCTATCGCATTTATAAGCGCGGCCTGCTTTTTTTGCTATTAGTAGCCTTAAAAGAATTGTACCCCGATTGGCAATTATGGGTTAGCCATTCCCTAGAGCAGGGCATGTTTTGCTTAATCGAAGGCCAGGATAAAATTGATGAGCCGGTAGTTAGCGCCATTGAAAATAGAATGAAGGAATTGGTGGCGCAAGGCTTACCGATTAGTTTAAGCCAAATTGCCAAGGATGATGCGGTAAACTTCTTTTTGGCCGAAGGCAAAAAAGATAAGGCCGATTTGCTGGCCTTGCGTAAAAATTCCCAGCTAAACTTATATACTATTAGCACCGAAAAAATTAAAGTAAGCGAATACTTTTTTGGGCGCATGGTAAAAAATACCGCTTTGCTTAATAATTTTAGCCTGCAGGCTTTTGATAAAGGGCTAATTCTAAACCTGCCATCACGCAACTTTATGGGCATTGAGGAAAAGCGCAGCTATAAAGTGCCTTATGGCATGCAGGATACTTTAAACGAACATCATAAATGGTTACATATGCAAGGGATATCCACAATTAGCGACTTGAATAACTTGGTAGAAAAAGGTAAGTTTTCCGAACTGGTTTTGATTTCCGAGGTTATGCAAGAGCGCAAGCTAAGCTTAATAGCCGATTCGATTTATGCCAATTATCCCGAATTGCGTTTGGTTTTGATTGCCGGGCCATCATCTTCGGGGAAAACCACGTTTACCAGGCGTTTAGAAATTCAGTTGCAGGCCTTGGGTATTAAGCCGATTGCTATTTCGATGGATGATTATTTTCATGATCGTGATAAAACCCCACTTGATGCCGATGGCAAGCCCGATTATGAGGGGGTGGCCGCAATGGAGCTTGATTTGTTCAATAGGCAGCTAGCTGCCTTAATTGCCGGCCAGGAAGTAGTATTGCCGCATTATGATTTTATTGCCGGCAAAAGAGCGCCGGAGGGCAAAACTTGCCGCCTGGGCGAAAACCAAATTATCATCGTGGAGGGGATTCATGCCCTTAACGAAAGTATTACCCAATCGATACCCAAGAGCAAAAAGCGCAAAATTTTTGTATCGGCCCTAACCCAGTTAAACCTAGACCAATACAATCCAATTGCCACATCGGATAATCGCCTGCTAAGGCGCATGGCAAGGGATATGAAGTTTAGAGGCCAAACCCCGGCCAATACTTTAGATCATTGGGAGTTTGTGCGGCGAGGCGAGCATCGCAATATTTTCCCCTATCAGGAAGAAGCCGATTATTTCTTCAACTCGGCCTTGGTATATGAAATAGCAGTATTGCGCCCCTATTTGGAAGAGGAGCTCCAAAAAATAAGCTCCGATATGCCGGCTTATATAGAGGCCAGACGCCTACTACGTTTTATTCAATACTTTAAACCGGCCAAAACCGATTGCATACCCAAAAACTCAATTCTACAAGAATTTTTGGGCGAAAGTTGTTTTTAATAAAAAAAGGGGCTGTCGCAAAAAATCTGCGCCAGCCCTAAAAGTTTTTTTGGTTCTTTTTTTTCAAAAAAAGAACAAGATTTTATTAATCCAAGCAGGTAGTAAACTGCTCAACGCCCATTTCAAAGCTGGTTAATACCGGCTTTTCGATATGGCCTAAAATAGACATCAACTTAAACATGCTGCCTTGAGCCAATACAATAACATCATTGGTCTCGGCGGCTTTTTCTACAGCGGCAATAACCAAAGCATCATGCTTGGGCTTGTCGTTTTCGATTAATAAGGCCTCGTAAGCACCCTCTACAAAGCAAGGGGTTACTACGGTGCCTTCGCCACCAAAGCTTTCTACCAAACGGCAAGAAGGGCCAACGGTAGAAATAGCAGTGGCAATAACAGCAATTTTTTTGCCCAGCTCATTAGCTTTTTTGGCCATCGGAGCATCTACTTTAATAATCGGAATATTAATCGATTGGGCAACATAATCGGCGCATTCGCCATAAGAGCTGCACTGATTTAAAATTGCATCCGCACCCAAATCCTCGGCAATTTTAGCATATTGCAAAAAACGCTGACGAGCATTATTGCTAATGCCTTTATGAGCCAAAGCCTCGGTGATTAAGCTATCATCAATGATATTGATTAACTGAATATCCGGGCAATATTTGGCAAATAAGGCCTTTAAATCCTCTACCGAATATAAAAAGGTATGGATAATCGCTACTTTTTTAGACATGAACTTTCCTCCTAAAATTTCTTAATTGGGCTGCTTAGCTTAATTTAGCGCAAACAGCAGTACCGATATCGGCAGTATGGGCATTGCCGCCCAAATCGGGCGATAAGGTTTTGCCTTCTACCAAAACGGCTTCGATGGCTTTAATGATTTTTTCTTCCCATTCGGGATAGCCTAAATGGGTAAGCATTTGGCCGGCTGTCCAAATGGCGGCCAAAGGATTGGATTTGCCTTGGCCGGCAATATCCGGAGCCGAACCATGAATAGGCTCGAACATCGAGGGGAATTCGCGCTCGGGGTTTAAGTTGGCACCTGCGGCCAAGCCCATGCCGCCGGCAATGGCAGCGCCCAAGTCGGTTAAAATATCGCCGAATAAATTAGATGTTACCACAACCTGGAAACGGCCGGGATCTTTAACCATAAACATGCTGGCAGCATCTACCATATAAGAATAGGTTTTGATTTCCGGATATTCGGCAGCAACTTCTTTAAATACTTTATCCCAAAAAACCATCGAATAGTTAAGGGCATTACCCTTAGATACGCTGGTTACGGTTTTGCCTTCTTTTTTAGCTAATTCAAAGGCATAACGAATAACTCTTTCGGTGCCTTTACGGGTAAATACACCGGTTTGTAAGGCCACTTCGCGCTCGGTATCGGCAAAGAGAAAATCGCCGGCGCCGGCATATTCGCCTTCGGAGTTTTCGCGGATAAAGGTCATTTGAATATCTTCTTTTTTAGCATCTTTTAAAGGGCAAGGAGCGCCATCTAAAAGCACTACCGGGCGCAAATTAATATATTGATCAAAGCCCTTACGGATTTTTAAAAGCAAATCCCATAAAGAAATATGATCAGGCACACCGGGATAACCAACCGCACCTAAGAAAATAGCATCGGTTTTGGCTAATTCTTCCATGCCATTATCGGCCATCATTTTGCCATGCTTAAGATAATACTCACAGCCCCAATCATAGGTGGTAAAATCAAAATTGATGCGTTCATCAATTTTGGCAATATGCTCAAGAACTTTTATGCCCTCATCGCAAACCTCTACACCAATGCCATCGCCGGGGATAACTGCTATTTTATAAGTTGTCATCTGTTTACCTTCCTTTTTATAGCCTACTTATTTAACATCATTGCCAAATTTTTTGGCAGCATGGCGCAAAGCCTTTACTACCGGTAATTCTTCGCCGGTTAAAAAGCGGATTAAAGCGCCGCCGCCGGTGCAAATATAGTTGATAAGCTCGGTTTTTTCATAACGCTTGGTAGCGGTAATGCTATCGCCGCCGCCGATTACGGTATAGGCTTCGGTAGCACCTAAGGCTTCCCAAACACCCTTGGTGCCGTATTCGGTAGCTTCTTGCTCGAATACACCCATCGGGCCGTTTACAAATACGGTTTTGGCTTTGGCTATGGCTTCTTGATAGGTTTTGGTGCTGGCAGCACCAATATCAAGCAAGCAGGCATCGGCCGGGATAGCACCAATGGCGGCTTCTTTTCTTATGCCATCTACAACATAGGCCAAATCCTCGGGCAGGGTGATTTTATCGGCATACTTTTCGTAAATAACTTTAGCTTTGTCGATATACTCACCATAATTAGAATCGAGGATAAACTTCATGCTGCCGCTGCCGATTTCCTTGCCGGCTGCTGCCAGTAAAATATTGGCTACCAAGCCGCCGGTTAAAACTTGATCGGCTACGCCGCCTGCTAAAACGGTTTCCATCATCATAAAGGCATCGGAGATTTTAGCACCGCCCAAAACAAAAACGCAAGGGCGCTCCGGTGCTTCCATTAAGGAAGAAATTACGCTAAATTCTTTATCAAATAAATGGCCCATAGCCGAAGGCAATACTTGCTCAAAACCGCATAAGCTGGGCTGATCCCTATGAGCAGCCGCAAAAGCATCGCAAACATAAAGATCGGCCAAAGGTGCTAGGCGGCTAACCAAATAGGTTTTGGCTTGCTCTTCATGGCTTAATTTAAGTTTCATTTCAAAGAGGGTTTGCTCTTCGCCAATATAGCGTACATTATCCAAAAGAATAATTTCGCCGCTTTGCATATCCTTGATGGCTTGCTGGGCGGTTGGGCCGCAAACATCGTCGATAAACTTAACATCTTGCTTGAGCAAATCGCTTAAAACGGCGGCATGGGGGCGGGTGGTATAAAAGTTTTTATACTCGATATCGCTGCCCTGATGTGCCATTAATACCAGCTTTGCACCCTTATCGGCCATATAGCGTAAGGTAGGCACGCAGGCTTCGATACGCGCGATGCTTTTTAGCTTGCCGGTGGCATGGTCTACGGGTTGATTAATATCAACCCGTACCAGTACCGTTTTATCTTGTAAATTAAATTCTTCTAGGGTATTAATACCAAAATGCATATTAATCCCTCCACTTACCAATGCCTAAGTATTTATTGGTTAATTCGGTGGCTTCATGGCCATCTTTTTGTAAACCTAAAGAAGCACGAACGGCATCAATGGTTTCGGGGATGGTAACAGCCTCTTGAGGAATATTGATGGCAAACATGATATCATTGCCGCTTTCTACGATGGTATCGGTCCATAAAGCGATTTCGTACATATCGCCACGGGGATTGCCCAAATCACGAGCATAGCGGAATAAAGAAGCATTGCCCAAGAAGCCTTCGTCCAAGGATACTAAGCGAATGCGGGGATGCTTTTTAAAAGCTTCCAAAGCTTGCTCTTTGGTGATTTTTTCTTTACCGCTTACTAAGCAGGTAATGATATGGCCATGGGTTACAGGGGTATGAACCAAAATGCCGGTAGCTTCAACATGGGGCATAATGGTCATTAAGTCTTCGGCTTGATGCGAAGGAGCTTTGTCTACTTTTAAAGCATTGGTTAAACCGCGATGATAATCGCCGGGATCGGCAAAACGACGGATGATGGTAATAGCGGTTTTGGTTACGCCATATTCTTTATCTAAGCAATCGATAGCACGGATTAAACCGGTAGTATTGCAGGAAGTTAGCTTTAAGTAATCTACGCCAACGCCTTTATCATAGTTAGCATAACCATGGAAGAAAACATCAGCAATGGCATTCTTTTCGCCGCCTTGGAAAACAGCTTTAACGCCTAATTTTTCATAAACTTCTTTATTTTTGGCGCCAACGCCGCCGGGAGCGCTATCCAAAATGATATCGCATTTTTTGATCATATCTTCAAAGCTGCCGCAAACGGGGATATTAAGGGCATCAAAAGCTGCCTTGTCGGCGCCATCTACTAAGTATAAGGAATAGGGCATGCCTTTTTCTTTTAAAGCACGAACCGAAAGAGTAGGAGCAATGTCGGCAACGCCGATTAATTCCATATCCTCTTGTAATGCAACGCCGTCGGCCAAACGCTGACCGATAATACCATAACCTGCTACCCCAACTTTAATCTTTGCCATAAAAATAACCTCCAAAAATTTTTTTAGTACATTTAGGTAGTACATGCTCTAAATTATAATATTTTTTGCTTGGTGCTGTCAATAACTAAATTGACTATTCTGCAAAATTTTACTGATTTTTTTTAAAAAAAGAGCTGAATTTTTATTATTTTTTTAAATCCAATCTTATGATGCGCTTTTTTATGCTTAAAACTCGCAAAATAATGCTTGTTTCTGTTTGGCTATAATTATAAAGACAAATTTAGATATTAATTAATAATGTGGACATTATTATTCAAGCCAAAGAGCTAATGTAATTTTTATGCTAATTTTTGCCTTGAAAATACATGATAAGCAATAACAATTATGATATATTTATATTGTTTAGCCCTATTATAAGAAGAATTATTTTGATGGGAGAGAGATTATGAGCACTTTACGTGAAAGAAATTTTGAGCGCTTAAGACAAAGTATTGCCGGGGAAAAAAGTGATGGCCATGCCGTATACCATTTCTTTTCTTTTCCTTATTACAAAAAGGCGGTTGGGGTAAACTTGGATGAATTTTTTCATAACCCCAAAGTAATGCTCGAAGCCCAGCTAGAAGGGCTTGAATTGGTAGAAAAATGTGCCGATCCTTATCCGGATTTAGGCCCGGTTGTCGAAACCAATTGCCTAGGCGGCCATGTAGTATTCGATCGTCAAGGCTTTATTGCCGTTGAGCCGGCTGCTATTAATAGTTTAGACGATGTCTTAAAAATACCTACTGTCGATCCCTATGGCGATAATTATATGCGCATCACCTTAGAGGCTTTAGAATATATGGTGCAAAACTGCCCTAAGGATTATGTGGTACAGCCGCCGCTTTTGATGGGGCCTTTTACGGTTGCTGCTCAATTAAGAGGTATTAGCCAATTCTGCCTAGATACGGTTATGAATCCCGATTTGGTTAAAGCCATCTTAGAAAAAGTTGTCGAAACCCAAATTATCTATTTAAAAGCTGTTCATAAAATTATGGGCGATTTTGATCATGTTTTATACTGTGATGATTTATCGGCCTTTATCGATCCCAATGCTTTCAATAATTTATTGGCACCTTTATATAAGCAGGTTGTGGCCGATTTCCCTCAAACCAGCCTTTGGTTGCATAATGATGCCAATGCCGCCCATATTGCCGGCTGCTTGGCCGATTGCGGCTTTAAGTTTTGGCAATATGGCCCCCAACTTAGCCCCACTAAAACCCTAGAAGCCACCGAAGGCAAAATTTCGATTTTAGGCGGCATTAGCCCGGTTGCTTTAGCCGGTTATAGCTTAGATCAAACCATCGAAGTTTGCAATAATTTAATGGATGAATTTGCCGGCAATAATCGCTTTATCCTAGGTGCTGCCGGTTCGGTTAACGAAACGCCTCCTGCTAACCTACTGGCCATGATTAAGCTGGCCGACGAGCGTGGCTTAAAATAAGGAGACCATATGAGCTTAATCACAAAAATAAATAATCGCCTTTTGGCCGATAATCAATTAGCCATTTGTTGGTTAGGCCAAGCCGGCTTTTTGCTGGCCGATAATAAGGGGCATACTTTAGCTATCGACCCTTATCTTAGCCATTGCGGTGAGCGGATTAGGGGCTTTATCCGCATTGCGCCGATTTTAATCGAGCCGGAAGAATTAATTATCGATGCCTGCTTAGTTAGCCATAAGCATTTTGATCATCTGGATTATGATGCCTGGCCGCTAATTTGTGCTAACCCGGCTAATAAGGATGCGATTTTACTGGGTTCGCCCTCGGCGGTTGCCACCGTAGACGAGCTTAAATTAGGGCGTATCGATTTGATGAAGGATGATGACATTACTTCGCTATGGGATGGGGCTAGTGTTAAGGCTGTATTTGCCGATCATGGCGATTTAGATCCCGAAGCTCGGGGCATGCTGCTTAATTGGCAGGGCTTTAAGATTTATATTACCGGCGATACCGGCTATCGCCCCGATGCCATGGGCGAACTTAAAGATAGTAATCCCGATATTATGATTGCCGCCGTAAATGGCCGTTTTGGTAATTTAGATGCCTGGGAAGGCGCTAAACTGGCTACTTATACCGGCGCTAAAAGCATGATTCCTTGCCATTTTGGCAATTTTATCGAGCATGGGCCTATGCCCGAACAATTGGCTAGTCATTTGGCTACTTTAGCGCCAAATTGTCACTTGCAGTATTTAACTTTGGGGCAGATTTATACCGCTACCAAGGCTGAAGATAATACAATTAATTTTATGAGGTGAGATTGATGAAAGCATTAACAATTCTTGAAGTAGGTAAAATGGAAATCCAAGAAATTCCGATGCCCGAATTGCAAAGCGATGATGATGTAATAGTTAAAGTTGCCTATAGCGGTATTTGCCATTCCGATATCGAATTATTAAAAGGCAGCCATCCCCATTTGGTCAATAAAAATGCCCATTATCCTCTTATTCCCGGGCATGAGTGGTCGGGTGTGGTGCATCAGGTTGGTAAAAATGTTACCGAATTTAAACCCGGCGATCGGGTGGTTAGCGATGTAACCATCGGTTGCGGTTGCTGCAATAATTGTAAAACCGGCCATTATAATCTTTGCCCCAGCCGCGAGGTTATCGGTTCTTATAAAAACCGCCAGGGCAGCTTTGCCGAGTATATTCGCAGCCATCGTCGTAGCCTATATTTAGTTCCGCCCGAGCTTTCTTTGCGCGAGGCGGCTGCTATCGAGCCTGCTGCTACCGCTGTTTATACTGTACAACGTGGCCAAGTTAAATTTGGCGATCGGGTTTTGGTTATCGGTGATGGTTCAATCGGCTTATTTGCCGTACAAGCTGCCAAGGCTTTTGGGGCATCCAAAATTGCCTTAGTTGGTAGTTGGCCGGAAAAATTGGCCATTGCCAAAGAAAAATTAGGCGCCGATATCGGCTTAAGCTATCGCTATGACGATGTAGACCCTGCCTTAGACGAGTTTTGCCAAGGCCAATTATTTGATGTAGTTTTAGAAACTTCCGGCAATAAAAGCGCTTTGGAAAGAGCCATTAAATATGTAAAGCCTACCGGCGTAATCTCGTTAGTAAGCTTTTATAGCGAGCCTTTCGAGGTTAATGTTAATGCCATCATCTTAAAAGATGCTCAATTGCATGGCCTTTTAGGCAGCCCCAATACTTTTGCCCCCACCTTGGCCTGCATGGAATCCGGCCAAATTACAGCCGACACTTTAATTACCCAAAACTATGATTTTGCCAATGTGGCCGAGGCCTTTGCCTTATTCACCAGCCGCGAAACAATGAGCGTTAAAATAGTTGTTAAAATTCAAGATATAGAAGGAGAGTAAAAAATGACTACTTTAAAACAAAAATTACAACAAGGCCCGGTTTATGGTGCATTTATGAAAGGATCCGACCCGGCTATTGCCGAATTATTAGGTACTACCGGTTTAGATTTCTTTGTTTTGGATAATGAGCATGTGGCTTTGGATAAAGAAAATATCACCAATATCCTCCGTGCTGCCGAGCTTTATAATATCACCCCTATTGTGCGGGTTATGTTTAATGAGGCCAGCAATATTTTGCAAGCTTTAGATGCAGGGGCAGCCGGCGTGCAAGTTCCCAATATCGATACCGCCGAGCAAGCCCAAGCCTTGCAGCAATATAGCAAATATGTACCGATGGGCAAGCGTGGTTTTTCGCCTGCTGTGCGTGCCGGCCGTTATGGCACCACCCCGATTAAGCAATATATCGAAGAA
This sequence comes from uncultured Peptococcaceae bacterium, assembly GCA_964368605.1. Lineage (GTDB taxonomy): Bacteria > Bacillota > Dehalobacteriia > UBA4068 > UBA4068 > CAYJBP01. Next base: position 9,534 of record CAYJBP010000074.1, read on the forward strand.
TCCAATGCCAATGGCTTGGTTATCGCCCATTGCGAATCGGTAGAAGGCCATAAAAATATCGAGGAAATCTGCAAAGTAGAAGCTATCGATGTTATCTTCATCGGCCCGATGGATATGTCGCAATCGATGGGCATTGTGGGCGAGATGGGTAATCCCGCTTTAAAAGAAGTTATCGAAGATGTAACCAAAAAAGCTTTGGCCGCCGGCAAGCAAGTAGGTATTGTTTGTGCTGCTAAAGATGTTGCTTATTATCAATCGATCGGTATGCGTTATTTATTGATCGGCAATGATCAATCGGCCATTACCGGTTTCTTCAAAGGCGCACTTAAAACCATCAGCGAGGTGAAATAAATGAAAACCTTAGTTACCGAAAATATTCATCCCAATGGCATTGCTATTTTGGAGCAAATCGGCGAAGTGGTTATGGCCAGCGCCACCGATAGCGCTACCTTAATTAAAGAAGGCCAAGGTTGCGAGGCTGCTTTGGTAAGAATTGCTAAAATGACCCCCGAAGTGCTAAATGGCATCCCTACTTTAAAGGTAGTGGCCAAGCATGGTGTGGGCACAGATAATATCGACCGCGAAACTTGCAATAAAAATGGCATTTATATGGTAAATGCGCCTCATGCCAATACCAATGCCGTGGCCGAGCATGCTTTAGGCTTAATGTTTGCCGCCGCCAAAAAATTTGTACCAATGGACAAAATCACCCGTGATGGCGGCTTTAAGCAGCGCACTGCTCATACCACTGTAGAGCTTAGCGGCCGTACCTTGGGTTTAATCGGTTTTGGTAATATTGCTAAATGCCTGGCCAAAAAGGCTAAGGCTTTGGGCATGAATATTATTGCTTTCGACCCCTTTGTTAAGGAAAGCGATTTAGGCCAAATGCAAGCCAGCATGGATGATGTATTAAAGCAAGCCGACTTTATTAGCATGCATACCCCCTTACTTGCCGATACCAAAGGCATGATTGGCACTGCCCAATTTGCAATGATGAAAAACAGCGCAATTTTTGTAGATGCCTCACGCGGCGGTGTTGTTGATGAAGCTGCTTTGGTAGAGGCTTTAAAGAGCGGTCAAATCGCCGCTGCCGGCACCGATGTATTTGCTGCCGAGCCGCCTGCCGATGATTGCCCCTTATTCGCCTTAGACAATATTGTGCTTTCGCCCCATAATGCTGCTTTAACCGAAGAAGCCTTAATCAATATGGCTGTAGATGCAGCTAAAGGCATTGCCGAAGTTGCCAAAGGCGAAACCATCACCTATTTAGTTAATAAAGAAGTTCTATAGGAGGCCAAAAAATGACCAATATCACCGTAAAACGCTTTGAAAATAAGCAATATGAGCAATTATTAGATCCAACCAATTCCACCTTGCAGTGGATGGGTTTTGACCGTATCCTGATGAAAAAAGGCGAAAGCTTAGAAATTGAATATACTGCCAAAGAGGCTGCCCTTGTTTTACAAAGCGGCAAATTTAGTGCTAAAGCCAGCTATGAAGGCAAAGATTATGGCCCTTATGCCGGCGAGCGCAATAGTGTTTTTGACGAAAAGCCTACTGCCCTTTATATTCCGCCCAATGCTAAATTAACCATTACTGCCGATACTGATTTAGAGTTTAGAATTTTTACCAATGATTGTGCTAAAGGCAATGTACCTAATTGCGTGATGCCCGATCAGGTAGAAGAAGGCGAACCCGGTAATCAAGCTATGCTGATGAAGCGTAAATATCGCCATGTATTTGGTGCTCCGGGCAAAGCTAATGATAATATCACCACGCAATTAATCGTGGGCGAAACCGTATCTTGCCCCGGCGGCTGGATTGGTTTCCCTGCTCATCGTCATGATGTAACCAATCATGAAGAGCATCCATTGGACGAAGTATTCAGCTTTAAAATCGAAGCTCCTACCGAGCAAGGCGGCTATATTTTGCAACATTCTTATAATACAGCCGATGCCGGCGAGCCTTGGGATGAGGTAAATGTAGTTGATGCCGATGATTTTTGCCTAGGCTTAGGTAGTGGTTATCATACCTCTTTGGTAGCTCCTGAATGTCGTGGTTATTTGCTTTGGGGTTTAGGCGGCGCCGAAAAAATCTACAAAGTTAAATTCGATCCCCGTTTTGATGCCAGCAATTTTTAAATTTTAATTAGCTAAAAAGGAGAATTATCATGATTGAATCCGTAAGAGATGCAGTTTCTGCCGCTAAAGTTGGCGAAATTCAAGCCATAGTTAAAGCCGAATTAGATAATAATGCTGATCCGCTCGAGATTTTAAGCTCGATGGTAGCAGCAATGGATATTATCGGCGAGCGTTTCCAAAAAGGCGAAATTTTTGTGCCGGAAATGCTAATCACTGCGATGACAATGAAATCGGGTGTAGAAATTATCAAGCCTTTGATGACCGAAGGAGCAACTTCGGGTTTAGGCAAATTTATCATCGGTACCGTGCTTGGCGATTTGCATGATATTGGCAAAAACCTGGTGGTATTGATGTTAGAAAGCGCCGGTTTTGAGGTTATCGATTTGGGCGTAGATGTGGATATTGACAAATTTGTTAATGCGGTTAAAGAGAATCCGGATTGCAAGTTGGTTGGTATGTCGGCCTTATTGACTACGACCATGGGCAATATGAAGTTAATTATCGAGGCAATTAAAGAGGCCGGCTTGGGTGATCAGGTACAATTTATGGTAGGTGGCGCACCGCTTAGCCCGCAGTATGCCGAGGAAATTGGTGCAAATTACTCTGCCGATGCCAGCGAAGCTGTTAAATGTGCTAAAAAATTATTAGCGTAAAAAGTTTTACTCGATTTTTTACAAATTCGCAGGGATATTGGCCTAGCTGGCCTTTGCTTCGCAAAGCCGCAGCTATGCACGTAGCTATAGCGCA
>CAYJBP010000075.1:0-12287 GCA_964368605.1 uncultured Peptococcaceae bacterium
TTGCTGGGCTCTTCCGAACCGCAGGCACTTAATAAGGCTATTGCTAAAATCCCCAATAAAAGCAAGCTCCACAACTGTTTTCTTTTCATTCTCATTCTCCTTTTCAATTCAGTATATTTCAGTCGCCTATTTTAGCGATTCTGAACTAATATAAATGGCAAGCCAAATCATGGCCGGGGGCAACCGATTTCATAACCGGCACTTCTTGATGGCAAATATCCATAGCCTGCGGACAACGGGTATGGAATCGGCAGCCGCTGGGCGGATTAACCGGGCTGGGAATATCGCCTTCAATACCAACTGTTTCCCTTAATTGTGCCTGCTTGGGATCGGCTATTGGCACGCAAGATAATAGACATTTAGTATAAGGATGCAAGGGATTGATATAAATTTCCTCGGCGGCGCATTTTTCTACCAACTGGCCTAAATACATAACGCCAATTACATCCGATACATAGCGAATCATCGATAAATCATGGGCAATAAATAAATAAGATAGGCCTTCGGCCTGCTGATAATCACGCAATAAATTAACAATTTGGGCTTGAATTGATACATCTAAGGCCGATATTGCTTCGTCACAAATAACCAAGGCCGGCTTTAAAATTAAGGCTCGGGCAATACAAATTCTTTGCCTTTGGCCGCCCGAAAACTCGTGGGCATAACGGCGAGCATGTTCCTTATTTAGGCCAACCAATTCCAAAATAGGATAAATCAATTGATCGGCATCAGTTTTGCTTAAATCAGGCATATGGGCTTTAAGCGGCTCATTAATAATATCTCTAACCGTCATTCTGGCATTTAAAGAGGAATATGGGTCTTGAAATATCATTTGAATTTTACGCCGTATCGGCTGCAATTGCTTAGAGTTTAAATTGCTAATATCCTGATCATCTAAAATAATTTTGCCACTATCGGGATTATAAATGCGGATAATCGTGCGCGCACAGGTGCTTTTGCCGCAGCCGCTTTCGCCAACCAGGCCAAAGGTTTGGCCTTTTTCCAGATTAAAGCTGATATTATCAACGGCATGCACATAGGCATTTTTACCTACCTTAAAGTGCTTTACCAGATTAGTAACTTCTAAAATAGTAGATTTGCTCATAAACTTCCCTCCGACTTTAGCTTGCTAAACGGATTATTGTCGCAGGGTGCATCTTCGGTTAATAGCCAGCACCTCGAGCGACGATTAGCATTTACCTGCACATAAGGTGGCAGTTGCTCTGCACAAATATTGCGGGCATAATTGCAGCGTGCGGCAAAAGGGCAGCCTTGAGGCGGCTTAGTCATATCCGGTGGCGAACCGGGTATCGATTGCAATTTTTGCTCTTTATCTTGATTAATATTGGGTATCGATTTCATCAAGCCTATTGTATAAGGATGCAGCGGATCGGCAAAAATATCCTCTACCGAGGCTTCTTCCATAATCAAACCGCCATACATAACCAGCACCCGATGACATAATTCGGCAACTACCCCCAAATCATGGGTAATAAAGATAATGCTGGTATTATACTCTTTTTGCAAAGCCCTTAACTGCTTAAGAATTTGGTCTTGAATGGTTACATCTAAGGCGGTAGTAGGCTCGTCGGCGATTAATAAAGGCGGATGATTGGCCAAAGCCATGGCTATCATCACCCTTTGGCGCATGCCGCCGGAAAACTGATGCGGAAAGGAATTGAAGCGTTTTTCCGGTTCGGGAATACGCACTTGCTCGAATAATTTAAGGGTTTGTTCTTTGATTTGTTGCTCGCTTAAAGATGGCTTATGGGTTTTAATCATTTCCATAACTTGCTTACCAACCGTGATTAGGGGATTAAGCGAGGACATTGGATCTTGAAAGATCATGGCAATTTTTTCGCCACGAATAGCCCTAAGTTGATTGATAGTTAATTTGCTTAAATCCTGGCCTTCAAAGATAATCGAACCATTTTTAATTTTGGCCGTAGTGGCTAAAAGGCGCAAAATAGACATGGCCGTAACACTTTTACCACTGCCGCTTTCGCCAACTATGCCCAGGATTTCGCCTTGATCTATGCCAAAGCTAATGCCACGCACGGCCTCTACTTCGCCATCTGCTGTAAAGAATGAAGTTTTTAAATCATTAACTTCTAATATTCTGCTCATTAATTATCACCTAATTATTTTTTTAATTTGGGATCAAGGGCATCCCTTAAACCATCGCCTACAAAATTAAAGGCAAACATAATTACACAAATTAAAGCGGCCGGAATAAATAAGGCATGGGGGCTGGAACGCAAGCCGGTAGTGGCATCATTACACATAGTGCCTAGGCTGGCAAAAGGTGGCGTAATACCAATGCCCAAATAGCTTAAAAAGGCTTCCATAAATATGGCTGAGGGGATAAGCATAGTAACCGTAACCAAAATCGGGCCCATGGCATTGGGTATTAAATGCTTAAATAAAATGGTTTTGGTAGAAGAGCCAATAGTTTTAGCGGCGGCAACAAATTCTTGCTGCTTTAAGCTTAATACCTCGCCTCTTACCACACGTGCCATATTAACCCAGTAAACACTGCCTAAAGCCACAATTATGCTTTGCAGGCCATTACCTAAAAGAACCATTACCAAAATAACATAAAGCATTAAGGGAATAGTGCTGATGATGTCCACAATGCGCATCATTGCCATATCAACATTGCCGCCAATATAACCCGAGATGCCGCCATATAAAATACCGATCACCATATTAACAAAGGCGGCCACAAAAGCTACGGTTAAAGATACTTGCGTGCCATACATTAAACGGGTAAGAATATCCCGGCCCAAGGCATCTGTGCCTAATAAATGTGCCGAATTCCAAACATGGGAAGAAGGATAAATATCGCCGCTTGTTTCGTCGGCAATCACATATTGGCTGCCGCCATAATATAAAGCCACTTCGGTGCCATTATAATCAAAGATAATCATTTTTTTATCATAATCTTCCCTAATCGGATCAAGCTGATCGCCCAATTTACCGTCTAAGCCCACAAAATTAACTTTTAAGGCCTGGGTAGGATAAAGATAACCCGTGCCATCGGGGGTTGAATATACTTTCATCAAAGGGGGAATATTGACGGTTTCTAAGTTTTGCACGGCATAGTCATAATCACTAAACAGAGGGGCTACCGTGGCAAATAAAATTAAAATTACAATAATGATTAAACCGGCAATTGCAGTTGGCTTACGCCTAAATCTAAAGGCTACATCGGCCGCAAAGCTGCGGCTTTTTGACCAAATACGTTCTTTGTCGCCGGCAGCGCTTTCTAAGGGCTGCCACTTATTGCTATTTGTTAACTTATCCATAATCATTAAGCCTCCAATTTAATCCGGGGATCGATTAGGCAATAAAAGATATCTACAATAATAACCATCGCCATTAAAAAGGCGGCATAAAAGATGGTAACACCCATAATGGTGGTATAATCCCTTTGCGAAACACTATTAACAAAATGCATACCTAAGCCGGATATAGCAAATATTTTTTCGATAACAAAGCTGCCGGTTAGCAAATTGGCGGCCGTAGGCCCTAAAACGGTGATAATTGGAATTAAGGAATTACGCAAAGCATGTTTGATAATAACCTTAACCTCGGAAAGCCCTTTAGCCCTGGCCGTACGAATATAATCCTGCCCCATTACTTCCAGCAGGCTGGAGCGCATTAATCTGGCCAAATAACTAACCGAATAACCACCTAAAGCCATCATCGGCAGAATATAACCTTGCCAAGAATCTAAACCATATGTAGGCAACCAGTTTAATTGATAGGAGAAAAAGTAAATCAAAACCGAAGCAATAATAAAAGATGGAATAGTAACCCCAATAGTAGCAACAGCCATGATACTCATATCCTGCCAGCGTCCGGTTTTAATGGCGGCCAAAATACCCATTGGAATCGAGGCCAAAAGCACAAAGATGATAGTAACCACACCTAAGCGTGCCGAAGCCGGAAAGCCTTCGCGAATAAAATCATTAACCTGACGTCCCAAATATTTATAAGAAGGCCCTAAATCGCCTTGCAAAACGCCGCCAATATAATCAAAGAACTGCTCGGGTAAAGGAGCATCAAGATTAAACTTGGCATTAAGGGCAGCCTCTACTTCGGGGGTAACCTGCCTATCACTGGTAAAAGGACCACCCGGCACAATATGCATAATAATAAAGGTAATTAAAGTAATCATAAACATAGCTATAATCATCATGCCAATGCGCTTAATAATGAACTTTAACATATAGCCTCCACTTTAAATAATTCTTATATTTACTTGCCGTATGTATTATATTACATTTTGTTACATAATGCAATAGATAATAATCATTAGATTAAAGATACACAAGCCTATTTTATGCCTTAAATCATCTCCAAGCAGGGATATTTATCTAAATTTAATATATTATTTTTATGGATAATTTTCTCAGATATAATAAATTATCTGAATAATATGCAATTTATTATAATTAGTAAATTATGCTATTAATAATACAATAAGCACAAAGACGAATATCTTAAAATATCCGTCTTTGTGCTTATAAGAGGGGATGAGAGTATCTTATTAATAGCCTCTAGATTGGCTTATTTTCTTTAAAAACAGCTTAATTACTAAACATGTTTTGTAAAGCAGCCGAGACAGAATCCATTAGCCCTTGCAAGCCTAAAGATAAGCCCGGGATAAATGTTACCAAAATTGTTACTGCCAGCATAGCCAGCATCAATGGAACAGCCTGCTTAGCTATGCTTAAAATGGGAATTTTGGATATTTGGCTCGATACAAATAAGTTAATACCATATGGGGGGGTAATAAAGCCAACCGCTAAGGTCATGGTCATCACAACACCAAATTGAACATCGGTTAGGCCACAATTAATAGCTGTGGGCAATAATAATGGCGCCAAGATAATCGTGGAAGAAATATTATCCATAAAGCAACCTACTACCAATAATAGGGCGGTAATCATCAGCATAATCATATACGGATTATCCGAAATAGAGATAAACATTTCGCTCATTCTAAGCGGAATACTCTTTAAAGTTAATACGCGGCCTAGGCTGGCAGTAATACCAATCATAAACAAGGTAGAGCCGCTTAATAATACCGCATCCTCTAAGGATTCTACTACTTTAGCCCAGCTTAATTCCTTATAGGCAAACATGCCCACCAAAAAGGAGTATACAACCCCCATAACGGCGGCCTCTGTAGGCGAAGCAACGCCGGCATAAATGCTGCCCAAAATGATAATAGGCGAAAGCAGCGCTAAAATCGAATCTTTAAAAGCATGGGCTAATTCTTTAGAACTTACTTTTTTGCTATCGGTTTGCCAATTATTCTTCTTTGCCTTAAAGTAGCTAACTACCATTAGGGAAACCCCGATTAAAATTCCGGGAACAATACCGGCAATAAATAATTCGCTTACCGAGGTATCTACTGCTACCGCATATAAAACAAAGGGAATGCTGGGCGGAATAATAACGCCAATCGCGCCGGCGCAGGCCGTAAGGGCTGCGGCAAAGGCATTATTATAACCTTTAGATTTCATTTCGGGAATCATAAACGAGCCAATAGCCGAAACCGTGGCCGGCCCGGAGCCTGATATTGCGGCAAAAAACATACAAGTTACAGTAGTAACCGCCGCTAAACCACCTGTAATATGGCCTATTAAGCAGTTTGCTAAATTAAGTAGACGCTTAGATATACCACCATACTGCATAAAACTACCGGCCACTACAAAAAAAGGAATGGCCAATAAGGTAAAGGAATCTAGGCCGGTATAAGCCGATTGCGCCAATAATTCCGGTGATAAATCGGTAGTAAAAAGCATAACAGCAATGGTAGCTATGCCTAGGCTAATTCCAATTGGCACACTTAAAGCCAAAAAGAAAAATAGCACACCAAACATTAACAAAATATCCATTAGTTATGCCCCCCCTGCTATAATTTCTTTACGGTTTTTAATATGCACTATCAATTGCTGAACAAGGCGCAGTACAGTTAAAACAGAGCCAACCAAAACCGAAAAATAGGGTATCCATTTAGGCATTTGCAAAGCGGGTGTTAGCTGATTCATATCTTTTACAGCAGATACAACAATGGCCGCATTATAGGATAAAAATATTAAAAATAAAATACTAACTACTAAATAGATAAGATCAAAAACATATTTACCTTTTGCATTAACTAAATCTTTAATAATATCTACCCGAATATGACGCCCTTTCATTACAGCATAGCTAACCCCTACCCAGCATTGCCAGACAAATAAGTAACGGGCTAATTCTTCTGTCCACGATAAGGAATTATTAAAAACATAGCGCATAACTACCTGCAAAAAGATAATTATAATCATAGAGCCCATATTGGCCACTAAAAAACATCGCTCAAAGTTGAGATTTAAAAAAGTTAAGGCTTTTTTCATTGCTGATAACACCTCCGCTTATTAAAAAGGGCTGCCGCTTAGCAATAGCTTTACGGCGGCAGCCCTATTATTGATTAAAATTATTTAATCAGCATATTGAGCAGCCAAATCCATCATTTCCTGGCCGCTTTCGGGGAATTCGGCAACAAATTCATCACGTACCGATTGGGTAGCATCAATAAATACTTGCTTTTCTTCGGCAGTTAAGGTATTAATAGTTGTGCCGGCTTCTTCCATTGCGGCAAGATATTCGCCTTCATTAGCATCAATAATAGCTCTGTTTTCGGTAACAGCTACGGCAGCTGCTTCATGCAAAGCTTCTTGATAGGCAGCAGGTAAGCTATTATACCAATCGGCATTAACTAATAAAGCGGCAGCATTAAATAAATGCTCGATTACCGAATAATAATCTTGTACTTCATGGAATTTGCTGGTATAAGTAATGGTTACCGAATTATCTTGGCCATCAATTTGATTGGTTTGCAAACCGGTATAAACTTCGCTAAAGGCCATAGGGGTGGGGTTGGCGCCTAAAGCTTCAAAGGTGGCTACATGGTATTTATTCTCTAATACCCTAATCTTCATCCCGGCAATATCATCAGGGCTATAAACAGAGCCTGTATTATTAGAAAGATTACGCATGCCCGATTCCGGATAACCTAAGCAGATTAAACCGCTGGTTGATTCCAGGCTATCGCTTAAAAAGGCACCTAGCTCGCCATCTAAAGCGGCACGAACTTGGTTTTGCGAACCAAATACATAAGGAACATCTAGGATATAAAAATTAGGATCGAAAGAAGCAATGGTAGCAATGGCCGGTAAGGTCATTTCCATATTACCCATAATGGCGGCCTCGGTGGTTTCGGCATCGGAACCCATGGTACCATTATTTTGAACATTGATTATAAATTTGCCATCGGTTAATTCCGATACCATTGGTGCAAAGTGATCGCGAACAGCAATGGTTTGGGGATGATCATCAGATAACATTAAGCTTAAAGTAGCATTAATTTCCGGCATATCTTCGGTGGCTTCTTCGGTAGCATCTTCGGCAACATCTTCAGTAGCATCTGCGGCCGGAGCAGCTTCTTCTGCTTCGCCACCACATGCTGCTAAACCTAACATTAAAGCTAAAATCATTAACAAACTTAAAACTTTTTTCATTTTTTTCTCTCCTCTTTTTTTATTTATTACCTAAAAACTAGGCAAATATAAACATTAAATATGAAGCAAGATATCTTCCAGCATTTGGCCGATTGAGGCAAAGCTATCTCTTTTAACGCTAATCGAGAGGCCAACTTCTCTAATTAGGCTGCTTTTGGCCTTCATTTCGTCTAAGGCAATTTTATGAATAGCCATTAAATCTCGATTACCCTCATTAATAGCTTGCGCTGTTTGGCTTAACTCGATAATATGTGGCGCAATTGCCCCGGCATAAAGGCTTACTTGCCCTTCTTTTAGGCAATAAGCAAAGTTAATTATGGCAAAATCGATAGCCCCACGCAGGCTGTATTTATAAAATTTGCTGGCATCGCCATAATCTGCTTTGGCAATAATAAATTCGCAAATTATAGTTTTAGCCAAGCTATCTTTACAATGCTCACTAATAATATCGGCAATATCAATTATCTTTTCGCCGGTGGGCAGCAATACTTTAGCTTTAGCATTAAAGGCCAATAATGCCGGGGCTAAATCCGAATAATATAGGGCTTTGCAGTCGGGGGAATTGCTAATTTGCAGGCAAATATCGCCGCCTACCTTATAGCAGGGCTTAATCCCATCACGCCAGCTTTTGGTTTGATTATAATAAAAGCAGCGACGAGCTTGCAAAATATTGCCGGCAATTGTGCCCCGATTACGAATTTGTGGCGAAGCCACATTATGAGCAGCCTGAGCTATAGCAGCAACCTTGTCCAAAATTAAAGGATGATTGGCTAAATCGGCTAAAACTACTCCCCCACCGATATGCAAGCCATCTTCTTTTTCTTCGATATGGCTAATCTGGGGATTATAGCTAATATCAATCAAATTATGGCAATCGATAAGCTCGGTTTTTAATTGGGGTAAAATATCCGAGCCCCCGGCCATCAGCGTGCCGCCTGCCCATAAATGCTCGGCAGCTTGCTGCATATCAATAGGCCTTATATAATCAAAATCATTTAATATACGCATATTATCCCTCCTTAATATTGCTCATAGCGGCAATTTTTTAGCATAAAATGCTTGGTTAAAGGCAGCGAGCGAACTGTTTTGGCGGTTAATTGATTAGCCGCATCAATTATGGCAGGCGGCACAGGTATTACCCCAAGTTCGCCAACACCTTTAGCACCAACTGCACTAAATGGCTCATAGTTATCGGCAATATGAACATGAATTTGCGGCATATCGGTTATTAAAGGATTGCGATAATTAAGCAAATTGGCACTAATAACATTTTTGCTAATTTTATCAACCTCTAAATCTTCCATCAAGGCTAAACCAATGCCCATTTGAATAGCACCTTCTAGCTGGCCCTCGACAATTTTAAGGTTTAAGGGGCGGCCAATATCCACGCTTTGAATAATATGCTTTAATTCCATTGTATTTAAAAGAGTATCGTATTCCATTTTAGCATAGCATAGAGCAAAAGGCGGCGGACAATTATGCATATTAGCTACGGCACTACCAATAATAAAAGTACCACGGCAATTGCGGCTAACGGCCTTAATTGCATCTTGAAACCCTAGGCATAAGCCCTTTTTAACAATTTTAAATTGCTTTTCATCAAAAACTACCTGCTCTAACTCAATCTGATATTCTGCAGCCAAAGCTGCTCTTAATTTTTCGATTACATCTTGGGCGGCTAAAGCAACAGCATTGCCGGAAATAAACATTTGGCCGGAAGAAAAGCTACCATAGTTATAGGGGCTGGATACGGTATCCAATTCGGCATGGCGTACATATTTAGGGTCGATGCCAAACTGCTCGGCCGCTACTTGAATCATGGCGGTTTCCGATCCTTGTCCCATATCCAAAGTGCCGGAATTAACCCCGCAGCTACCATCGGGGCAAACGGTAATAGTGGCACTGCTTACTACCGCTAAATCCGAGGCGGCGCTGCAATGATCAATTAAAGCCAAGCCCCAGGCCTGTTTAATCCGCTCATTATTGATTAACCCTTCTTTAGCATCAATTTCTTCTTTAATTTTTTGGGCGCCATCGAATAAATCATCTACAGGCAAGGTATTTAAAATCCCGTTTTCATGCATTTCTTCGCCCGGCAAGCAGATATTTTTGCGTCTAAAGTCCATCGAATCCCAATTTAATTCGGCGCAAATTTCATTAATTAAGCTTTCGCGGGCAAAGCTAATTTGAGGATTACCATAACCCCTAAAAGCCCCGGACATTGGGCCATTGGTATAAACCCCATAGCCATCATAACCAAAATGCGGCATCCGATACGGACATTTGCGCGAAGCAGCCCCGGTAACCAAAGGGGTATGGGTGCAATAAGGGCCGGCATTGGTATACATAGTATGATGATAAGCAATAATATAGCCATCTTTAGATACGCCCATCTTAACAATCGACTTAGAGGCATGGCGAGCAGCGCTATCGATCATTTCATCATTGCGGCTATAAATAAACTTAATCGGCTGATAAAGTTTTTGCGAAAGAACAAGGGCAATATCTTGATCGAATAATTCCGAACGCTGACCAAAGCCACTACCCATCATCGCTTTACGAATGCTAATATCCGATTCGGGCAAATCAAAAAGCTCGGCTATTACTCGGCGATCTTGATAAGGGGTTTGGGTATTAGCCCAAATTAAAGCTTTATGGTCACGGGTATAGTGAACAATACAGGATATCGGCTCTAAAGGAATAGGATGCTGGGTTTGGGTATAATAAGTTTGCTCAAAAACATAATCGCTTTGGGCAAAGCCCAGCTCTAAATCGCCATTTAAGCAATGCTTATGAAAAAAGCAATTAGTATCGAATAAATCGGGTTGAATTAAAGGTGCATTTTCGGCAATGGCTTCGTCGATAGTGGTAATAGCCGGCAAAACTTCATAATCTACCTCGATTGCCTCGATGGCCTTTAAAGCAATTTCCGGGCTTATAGCTGCAACAGCAGCTATCCTCTCCCCTTGATGCTTGGGATGGCGGGTTAAAATAGTTTGGTCTTTAACCAAAAGCGGCGAAGGCAAATAGCCGGCGCAATTAAATAAGGTTTGGGGAACATCTTCCGGCAAAAGAATAGCTAAAACCCCGGGGATTTGAGCAGCTTTATCGATGCGTATTTCCAAAACTTTGCAATGGGCATATGGGCTGCGTTTAGCGGCTCCATAGGCCATATTTGGCATTTCTAAGTCATCAAGATATAAAGCGCTGCCAAAAGCTTTTTCGGATGATTCATGGCGATTAATATTTTCGTATTGATTATTCATTTTATCACCTCTTATAGTAGTTTTTGGGCAGCATCTTTTACTGCTGATTCTATTTTTACATACCCTGTACAGCGGCAAATATTACCGGATAAGCCATTACGAATATGCCCCTCTTCCGGGTTTGGATGCTGCTTAAGCAAGGTTTTAATTGCCATAATTAGGCCGGGAGTACAATAACCACATTGAATAGCACCATGATCTGCTAAAGTTTGGGCAATGATATTAGAGGCAGCATCATTATTAAGGCCTTCGATAGTTACAATATTGGCCTGATCGGCGCTAACAGCCAGCACATGGCAGCTATAAACTAAACGCCCGTTCATTAAAACCGAGCAAGCACCACATTCGCCATTATCACAGCTCTTTTTAGTACCTTTAAACTTTAGCTCCTCGCGTAAAAAATCTACCAAAGTAGTAGAAGTTTTTACAGCTTTATGATATAAGCAACCATTAACGGTTATGCTAATATCTTGATACTTTTCTGACATAGTTTTTCCTCCTAAACTTTATTATAAAAATTAATATAGCATACTTATAACAAAATTTTCGGTAATCAGCCAAATAATTAAACCGTACCGAACTGCATTAAAAATAACACTTGAGAGTTTAATCTAATAATCATAAATACGAATAAAAACCTATAGTTTATTTTAATATTAAATATATAGCTTTAACCAATTACCAAGCTTATATATTATACAAACAATTAAACTTGATTGCATAAAGATTAATACCATCCATGCTAAATTGATTAGCATCTTAATTTATTATTTTTAAATTATAACACAAGATACTAAAAAAATAAAGGTATTTTATTTTAAACAAAACACCTTCTTCCCGCTTATTCAAAAGCCGCCCATAGCAGGGATTTTGCAATAAAAACCTTATTAAAACAGTTAAAAAGAGAAATTTTTAAGAATAAAACTTACTATACTTTATTTGATGGTTTAGGTATAGTAAATTGATATATTAATTTAAGCAAACAGGTTAAAACATATTAAAGAATCTGAAAACTTATACGTAGTATAGAGGTATAAAAGCTTAGATAATTATAATCAAGATAATTATTTATAAATAAAACAATGTTTATATACAGTTATTAAATCAATTGCTTACTGATAGAATAAGTTTTAATATCCTAAAAATATAGGGATAAATGTACTCTGCTAAATGCAAATTGCCTGTAATTCAGCTAATAGCGAGCAAACTACTATTTAACGCATAAATGAAGCTGCTGCACTAGAATATCTTTTGTAATCTTTTCGTCTAAAGGTAGACTTTGTGAAACACATTCTTCTACTATGCTTTGTGTCTCGCCCAAATTGGTTATTATTCAGTAGGTATTAATTTAAAATCTCAGATAACGCATATGGATATCTGAGATTTTGCTTTTCGATTTAAGTTAAATTTTATTCAATATTGATATATCAAAACTTGCATAATA
>CAYJBP010000076.1:0-12195 GCA_964368605.1 uncultured Peptococcaceae bacterium
AATCTCTAAAGCATCAGCTACATCGCCATCTAAATCATAAGTAACTTCTTCGCCTTCAGCATTGATTACGGTAATATCGTTAAATTCAGCAGTACCACCTAATAAGTTGGTATAGCCCATATCTTCAACAACACCATAAAGCTCAACACCGGCTTCGGAGGTTGTTACAACAGCTACATTGTAGAAATAGTAAGCAGGAACATAAGTGATTTCGCCAAAGGATTCGCTATCAACGGTATCAGCTTTGATATTGAAATCGGCATAAGCTTCGCCGCCATCATCACTGTATAAAATATTGCTATCAGTAGCAGCAGGTTCATAACCGGGGTATTCAACGCCATCAATGGTTAAAGTACCATCATTTAAGCTTTGCTCGGTTAATTCACCTTCCATGGGGCTATAAGCTAAGTATACATGAGCGCCATTGTCGCCGGCATAGTATACTACATCGCCTTCTTCAATATCTTCGGCATCAACCATTACATTGTCAAGGTAGAAGATATTGTCATTGTCTTCGGTATTAACTTCTTCGGCTAAAGCACCGGTTTCGGCAATATAGTCGAATTCATCAACATCGATAGCTTCGAAGATACCATAATCTTCATCATCATAAATTTCGTAGTTCTTAACAGCATAAATGTCGCCATCAGCATCTAAGTAAACTTTACCGGCAAAGGTATCGTCGTCAGTAGAAGCATCTAAGTCGATAGAAACATCGACATGGCTATTAGTTACATCAAAGATATCTAAATTAGTAGCATTTGCATTATTGCTAGCAGCAACAATGTAAGTTAAAGCAGAATCATCAGTTACGATATCAGAGATGCGAACATCGCTGCCATCTACATTGATGCGGTTGCCGTTTTCATAAATTTCATCGGCTAATTCATAGCTGGATAAAACTTCGATAAAGGCAATTTCATCGCCTAAAACAACAACTTCGGCATGCATACCTGCTAAATCGGCAAAACCATAACCGTTTTCGCTGGCAATATAGTAGTAATCATCCATTTCGGTATCGCCTAACATATCTAAAGTAAGCGTATTATTAGCAGCCACACCGGCATCATAATAATAACCATCTACCGAAAGCTGCATATCTTCATAATCATCAACATTCCAAGCAGCGATTTCATCCATCATGTCAGGAGCAAAAGCAAAGATAACATCATAGCTTTCGCCACCAAAGGCTAAGTCTAAGATATTACGCTTCTCTTGTTGATCTTCTTCATTGGAGATATAAGATTGCTCGGCATAACCATCTTTGTCGGCATCGCCTTGGCCTACTAAAGTACCGTAAGCATAGTCGTTGTCGCCAATGTAAACTACCATGTTAAGATCTAAAACTGCTTCAGCAATGATAGCAGCTTCGGCACGGGTAGCAACATCGCTAGCATTACCATCAACATCGTCTAAAATGCCAACGGCACGAGCTTTGTTGAAGTAATTGGCAGGCCAATCACCGGGGAGGTTATCATCATAACCAACAACACGTAAAGCAACGGTTACTAATTCGCCAATGGTGATATTAGCTTGAGGCGAAAAAGTGGTGGGGCTGGTGCCTTGGAAATACTGGGCAGCAACGGCAGCATTAACATAGCCATTGAACCAGTTAGCAGCAGTTACGTCTGCGAATTTGCCTTGGCTGGTATCGCTCTCGGCTCTTTCATCAGCAATATCTGCTAAGAAGCAAACAATTTTGGTAAACTCGGCACGAGTTAAGGTATCATTAGGACGGTATGCACCACCTAAACCATCATCGCCACCTAATACACCCAAGATAGCCAATTTCTGAATAGCAGCAACGGCTTCAAAGGGTTGATCGCCTAAATCGCTAAAGGTAGCAATCGGCTCATCAGCTAAAGCGGTTGTGGCAAGGCCAAAAACCATAGCTAAAGCTAACATTACAACAAGAAACTTTTTCATTCTTTCATCCTCCTTATTTGTTTTGCGGTGTATGCTATGCTAGCCCATAGATTAACACCAAAATTTGTAGAACAGCTTGGCCAAAACCTAAGGCAAGGACTTGCCTTTTTACCTTTGCAACCACCACCATTAGCAAGGACCCCTAAACTAATGCCGCCGGCCTTAAAGGCAATTCGAGAACCGGCCAATAACCTGCCGCATTTACGGCCTGTTAAGCTCTCTTGATATATATACACAATTGGCAGAACTTATCTTGCGCTTTTTTAAAAAAAAATTTATTTTTTTTAATTGTTTTTTTTTACTTCTATTATAATACAATTATTCTACATAGTTAGCCAAAAAACTAAATACAGTATCATAATATAAATCCGGGTTAAGATAGCGGCCGGATATATGCTCGGCATCCTCCATCACCAATATCTGCTTTTGCCCTTGATAGGCCGCATATAAAATATCCAGCATATATGGCGGAATTAATTTATCACCGCTGCCATGGCTAAATAATATAGGCAAACTATGCTGCGTACCTGCCTGCAAGGCCGCAAGCGGCGAGCCTTGGCTTATATCCACACCCGTATGTAATTCGCCCAGCCAAAAAGCCGTGCTTAAAATCGGAAAACGCGGTATTTTGGCAATATCCCATAATTGATCGGCAAATACTTGGCCAAAATCGGTATAGGCACTATCGCTAATCGCCGCCTTTACCTGGGTTGGTAAACCATCTTTGGCCGCCGCCATCAGCACCGATGATGCACCCATCGACGAACCATGCCAAATTATCTGCGCTGCCGCATCCTGCTTGATAATATAATCCGTCCAGGCCAGGATATCCAAGCTATCGGCATAACCAAATGTTATATAATCGCCACCCGACTGCGAATGGCCACGTAAATCCGGTGTTATTACATTATAACCTTGCTCGAAAAAATAACGCGCAATATCCAAAACCTCATAATGATTAGAGGCATAACCATGCACCACCAAAGCCCATTTATTGCTTGCTTGCTCCTGCAATAATAGGCGGCCAAAAAGCTGCGCTTGATCAAAACTTGTAATAAAAATTTCCGCCGTTTTACCGCTATCCAGCAATTGATTATTAAGGATTAAGGCCTCTGCCCTGTTAGCCGCCTCCGGCTCTACATAATAAGTATAATTATGGGCGGCCAGCTCCTCCTCGCTTAAATGACTATTCTTTTGGGCATAAATCTCGGTAAGCGATAAATCCTTGCGCTCTAACCATAAATTAATAAAAACCAGGCCAAGTGCGTATTGGCCGATTATCAGCACAATTAAGATGCCGATAATCAGCCTTTTTACCGTCTTAGCACTTGGCTTTTTAAATTGCTTTTTTGCTTTGATAAAAATCATCCTTTATACTAATAACCAAGTAAATTAAGAATCTCTGCCGCCTTTAGGCCGCAAGTATTTGTATACTCTTGATATACAGGTATAGCCAGCTCTTTAAATATAGCCTGCTCGGCCTCGCTTAATTGCTTGATATCTAGGCCGCTAGCTGCCGCAAAATCGGCCTCGGCGCTTGCCAAATAATCCTGATAATCCAAATTGGCCAAATCAACAGCCTGCTCGATTATAGCAATATCCGCAGCCGCAAAATCTTGGTAAATTGCCTCGTTTATTAGCAATCCATAAGCCGTATAATTTGCATTGGGCTGCATAATTACCGTTTGCACCTCGCTTAAACTTAAAGCGCTAAAATCGGCAATATTGCTATTTAAGCCATCCAAGCTGCCTTGCTGCAAGGCTGCATAAATTTGGGCATCGCCCAAGGAAGCAGGGCTAAAACCATAGGCCTCAAAAGCCGCCATAATTAAAGGATTAGCCAAAACCCCAAGCCGCAAACCACGGCAAGCCTCGGGATTAGTTAAAGGCTGATTGGCCGTCCAGATATCCGCACCGCCCGATTGCCAGGCCAAAACATTAAGGCCATGCTCGGCAAAACAAGAGCTTAATAGCTCGATAGCCGGGTTTAACAGCAATAACTCACTAAAATCGGCAGGATTGCTTGGCATTAAATAATGTAAATTAAAAATATTAGCCTCGGGCACTAAAGCCGCCAATTGATGATGATTGGCAATGGCGATATCAATTGTACCTTGCTGCAAAAGCCCGATTTGCTCGCCGCCTAATTGCTCGGCGCTGTAAAGCTCGGCCGCAAAACGGCCATCGCTTAATAATTTAAGCTGCTCGGCCAAGGCTTGGCCATAATAGGCCATGGGGGAATCGGCCATCATAGGCTGACCTATTTTAAAAGTATAGCTGATTGCAGCCCAAGCAGATTGGGTTTCCGCTTGCGGCAGGGCATCTGCTTGGGATACAGCTTCTTCGCCATTAGCGCAAGCCCCCAAAAGACAAATTGCCATACCAAGCAATACAAGCAGGCCAAATAGGCCTGCTTGTTTAATATTGGCTTTATGCATTATGCTCAACCAGGGTAGATAAATCTAAAATTTGCTTTTCGCAAACCAAGGCTTGCTTTTCTAAGGCAATAGCCTGTTGCATGGTTTGCTCGCTGTAGGCGGCATCCTTAACCGACTTTAAATTAATCTTAACATTGTATACGGCACCCAAAACCGCAGTACGCACGCACATGGCGGCTACCAAAATATCGGTTTCGGCATTCTTGTTGCCATATTGCATCAAAAAATGAATAGGTTTAAATAAGGAGGCAGATTTTTGAGCAGTGGCCATCGGTACGGCAATTGCCTTTTTATAGCCTTCCTGAATTTTGGCGCTGCGCAGGGCTTTTTCTTCATCGGTGGCCTTGGGCATTTTAAAGGCGGCCATTACATCTTCAAAGGAATTGCAATCATCGCTTACAGCGGCCAATAATTCTTCGCGCAAATTGCTGCAATGCTCACCCATTTGCTTTAATTCGGCCAATTGATTGGCATCTAGGCCTTCTTCGGAAATCGAAGCAATTAAGCCATATAGCGAAGCAGCAATAGATCCGGCCAAGGCTGCGGTGCTGCCACCACCAACCAAAGGTTGCTCGGCCATAATGATATGTTTGGTAAATTCTGCTAAAGTTTTGTTTTGCATTTTGTCCTCCTTAAGATTAAAATATTTATTTTTTGGAAATTAAGTAATGCTACTTTTTATATCTATGGCCTGCCCACAGAATAATGCCGATGGCCATGCCACCGATAATATTGCCGATTGTTACCGGCAGCAAATTATTGATTAAAAAATTGCCCCAGGTTAAAACCGAGGTATCTAAGCCATAGGCGGCAATTTGGCTGGCATAAGCCTGGCTGCCATTAGCCAAAATAGCTACCGGAATATAGTACATATTGGCAACGCTATGCTCAAAGCCGGCGATAACGAAAAAGCAAATCGGTAAATATGCACCCATAATTCTACCCGAAGTGCTTTTAGCCGAAAGGCTGCATAAAATAGCGGCACAAACTAAGATATTACATAAAACGCCCATTAATAAGGCACGACTAAAACCTAAAGTAACTTTGCCCACTGCCACCTTAATAGAATAAACAGCCAAGCCGCCATCGCTATAGCCTAATTGGCCGGATTCTACTATCCAATAAGCCAAAAGCAATGAGCCGATAAAATTGCCTAAATATACAAAAAACCAATTGCGGAACATATTCCCTAAAGTGGCTTTTTTTTCGAATACGGGTAGAATAATCATCGTATTGCCTGTGAATAATTCTATGCCTAAAAGCATAACAATACCCAAACCAAAAGAAAATAAAAGGCCGGTAATGGTGCGCGCTACGCCTACATTATCAATTGAATGGGTAGCAGTAGCCGCCACCACAGCGCCCATACCGATGATAAAACCGGATACGATAGCCAAAATAAGTAAACGCCAAGCGGGCTTTTTTGATTTTTGAGCAGCAAGCTCTACATAGTTTTCGATAATTTCCGGTGCAGAAAAAATTGAGCTGGTCATTATATCCTCCATAATTACAATAAAAGTATCTTTATAACTGCCTTAAAGGCAGGGTTGCAAATCCTATTTAATACATAATACTAGCCACGCACTTAAAACCAAAAGTGCGTGGCTAGATTATTACAGAGTAAAGCAGGGCTTTAGCCTAAAAGGCTTAGAATAAGCCGCTGATTTTACCATCATTATCAACATCGATTTTTTCGGCGCTGGGTACTTTGGGTAGGCCGGGCATTGTCATAATATCCCCGGTTAAGGCTACAATAAAGCCGGCGCCTGCGCTTACTTTTAGATTACGCACGGTAACTTTAAAGCCACGCGGCGCACCCAAAAGGGCGGCATTATCCGAAAAACTATATTGAGTTTTGGCCATACAAATTGGCAAATTACCAAAGCCTAGGGCTTCTAATTGAGCGGCTTGTTTTTGGGCTGCCGGTAAAATTTCTACTTCGTCGGCACGGTATAATTTTTTGGCAATGGCTTCTAATTTTTGAGCAATAGTGGTATCGGATTCATAGCAAAAACGGAAATTGCTGGGCTCTTCGCAAAGACGAACCACTTCTTCGGCCAAGGCCATGCCGCCTTTGCCGCCTTTACCCCAAACTTCGGATAAGGCTACATTTACGCCTAATTCTTTGCACTTATCGGCAATTAATTGTAATTCGGCTTCGCTATCGGTGGGGAAGCGGTTAATGGCTACCACAGCAGGTAGGCCAAATACGGTGGTGATATTTTCTACATGTTGTAATAAATTGGGTAAGCCTTTTTCTAAAGCGGCTAAGTTTTCAGTGCCTAAATCGGCTTTGGCTACGCCGCCATGATGCTTAAGGGCACGCACGGTAGCCACAACAACCACGGCCGAGGGCTGAATACCGGCCATGCGGCATTTGATATCGAGGAATTTTTCGGCGCCAAGATCGGCACCAAAGCCGCCCTCGGTGATAGCATAATCACCCATTTTTAGGGCTAGGCGAGTGGCCATAATCGAATTGCAGCCATGAGCAATATTAGCAAAGGGGCCGCCATGAATAAAGGCCGGGGTGCCTTCTAAAGTTTGAACCAAGTTGGGATTGATAGCATCCTTTAAAAGGGCAGTCATCGCACCTTGGGCATTAAGCTCGCCGGCGGTAATCGGCTTTTCGTCGCGAGTATAGGCCACGATAATTTTGGCCAAACGGGCTTTTAAATCTTCGATATCTTTAGATAAGCATAAAATAGCCATAACTTCCGAGGCTACGGTAATATCAAAGCCATCCTCACGAGGCACGCCATTTACTCTGCCGCCCAAACCATTGGTGATAGAGCGTAATTGACGGTCATTCATATCAACAGCACGCTTCCAGGTGATACGACGATTATCAACACCTAAAGCATTGCCTTGGAAAATATGATTATCGAGCATAGCAGCCAATAAATTATTAGCAGCACCGATAGCATGAAAATCGCCGGTAAAATGCAAATTAATATCTTCCATCGGCACAACCTGGGCATAACCGCCGCCGGCAGCGCCACCTTTAACACCAAAAACCGGGCCTAAGGAAGGCTCGCGCAGGGCTACAATTGCCTTTTTGCCAATTTGACGCAAACCATCGGCCAAGCCTACGGTGGTTGTGGTTTTACCTTCACCGGCAGGGGTTGGGGTGATGGCGGTTACCAAAATTAATTTACCATTGGGGGCATCGGCCATATCGGCAATCAATTTATGATTGATTTTGGCTTTGTAATTACCATATTGCTCGATATATTCGGGAGCAATATTGATGGAAGCGGCAATGTCGGTAATCTTTTGCATGGTAGACTCTTGGGCGATTTCGATATCGGATTTGTAAGACATGAGGATACCTTCTTTCATTATTATAATAAATATTATTTGAAGTAAACTGATTTATCGTCAAAACCAATTTACTAAAAAAACCAAACTTTTGCAATTAATTTTTATTATTATAAATCGATAATGCAGGCAAGTCAAGTGTTTGGTTAAACTTACTGAATAGTTACACAATATCGAAAGCAGTCAATTATTGCACAGCAATAGCTGCCTTTGGCCAAGCATTTAATTTAAATATTTACTCAAATAGTAAAGATTTAGTTAAAGGTAATTTTGTCTACCTATATATAATATATATACCAAATTTTGGCAAAAACTTTTTATGGTTTTGGGCTTAACTAGGCAGGGATAAGGTTTTTTTTGTGGAATTGAATAATATTATATGTAATTGATGAAGGAGGCATAACCATGCTGATGTTCGATGATGACCAGCTAGGCGGTTTTGCAAAAATTAAAGTAATCGGTATTGGCGGTGGCGGCGGTAATGCCGTTGATCGCATGATTGATAATAATTTGATTGGCGTGGAATTTGTGGCGCTTAATACCGATAAGCAGGCCTTAAACCATTCGGCAGCGCCCACTGTTATGCAAATTGGTCCCAAATTTACCAAAGGTTTAGGCGCAGGCGGCAATCCCGATGTTGGCAAAAAAGCCGCCGAGGAAAGTAAGGCCGAAATTGCCGCCCTTTTAGAAGGGGTGGACATGGTTTTTGTAACTGCCGGCATGGGCGGTGGTACCGGTACCGGGGCTGCGCCAATTGTGGCTGCCCTAGCTAAAGAAATGGGCGCATTAACGGTAGGTGTTGTAACAAAACCCTTTGGTTTTGAAGGGCGTCGCCGTGCTCAACAGGCCGAGGTTGGTATTTCGGAATTAAAACAAAATGTGGATACTTTAATTACTATCCCCAATGATAAGCTTTTGCAAATTGTTGATAAAAAAACTAATATCAAAAATGCCTTTATGATTGCCGATGATGTTTTGCGTCAAGGTGTACAAGGCATATCCGATTTAATTAGTAAGCCGGCCATTATTAATCTGGACTTTGCCGATGTTAAGTCGATTATGAGCGATGCCGGCAGTGCCTGGATGGGCATTGGTACGGCCAGCGGCGAAAATAAAGCCGTAGAGGCTGCCGAAAATGCTATTTCCAGCAATATGCTCGAAACCAGTATTCGTGGTGCTAAGGGCATTTTGCTAAATATTACCGGCGGTTCGGAAATGAGCCTGCTCGAAGTTAATGATGTAGCCAAATATGTGCATGAAGTGGCCAGTGCCGATGCCGAGATTATCTTTGGTGCCGGCGTAGACGAATCCATGGAGGACGAAATTAAAGTTACGGTTATTGCCACCGGTTTTGATGAGCGCGGTGCGGTTAAAGATACCACCTTTAGCAGCAATGATTTCTTTAGCCCTAAAATTCCGCCTAATACCGGCCATGTGATTAAACCGGTTAGCTTAGACAATGTAGAGTTACCTACCTTTATGCGTAAATAATAATAAAGCTGTGGCATTTATGTCGCAGCTTTTTCTTAGGCTTATCTAATAAAAATAATCAGAGGTGTTTTTATGGCTAAAATTGTTACTATTAATCGTCAGTTCGCCAGTGGTGGTCGGGAAATTGGCAAGCGTTTGGCCGATTTGATGGGCTCTGCCTATTATGATAAAGAGTTAATAGATAGCGTAGCCGCCGATACCGGGCTTCATCCCGAATATATCGAAAAATATAGCGAATCTGCTTTAAGCCGCAGTTATCCCTATACATTTGGCCGCACTTTTGTTGCCTATAATAATTTACCCACCAATATTATCCAAACCAGCCAGGCTAAAATTATTTGTGATTTAGCCGATAAAGGCGATTGCGTTATCATTGGCAGGGCTGCCAACTACTTACTTAGAGATGCCAACCCTTTATCAATCTACATCTATGCCGCCGATATGGATTTTCGTATCGAACGCTGCTATCAAAAAAATCCTCTTGATAAAAATAAATCGGCCAAAGAAATGCAAAAAGAAATCCTTGCCATCGATAAACAAAGAGCCAAGTATTATGAATATCTTGCCAATCAAAAATGGCAAGATATGAATAGCTATCACCTTTGCTTGGATAGCTCTCGGATTGGCCTTAAAAAAACGGTTAATATTATTTTTGAAGCCGTTAACAATTACTATTAATTCGACAATTTAGCACAAAATAACCTGTGGATAATGTGGATAACTTTGTTGATAAGTTTTGGATTTTTAAACCATAAAAGTTGATTTCTTAGCAAAAAAGCAGCTCAAGCCGTTAGGCTTAAGCTGCTTTTATTTTCTGCCAATTTAGCGATTTTAAGACTTTTTAGGACGTCAAAAAGCTTTTTTTGCCGGCCTATTAAAAGCAAGCTTTTAATTATTGCTTAATTTTGGTAAAATACGGCGCCCAGAATTTTTCTTCCATGGGCTTGGTTACTGCCGATACAATGGCCATCAGGATGATGCCTACCAACACGCTAAAGCCAATAGCCGGTATAGCCGCCGCTACCGAACCTTTTACAAAAATGCCGGTTGTTACGCAATATTGCCAGATAATAAAGGCGATGCTGCCGCCGATAATGCAAGCCCAGGTAGCAATGGTATTGGCTTTTTTGGAATATAGGCCAAACATTAAGGGCACAAAATAGGTTAAACCCAAAATACCAAAGCCGTATCCGGCCACCGTTACAATAAAGCTATTATTGTTTAGGGCCATCAAGTATACCGCTATGCCTACTAATACCGTTACGCAACGGCTAAATAACATTATCTTTTTGCTATCAATCTCTTGCTTGCCTTTTACTACTTTGAGAATATCAGTAGCCGAAGCAGTAATAATCATCATGCTCGAATCGACAGTGCTCATCGCAGCTGCCAGCAAGCCCGAGAAGAATAAGCCGGTAACTACAGGATGGGTAAACTCGAGGAAAATCAAAGGCATAATCCAGTCCGAGCTCATCCCTTCGGGCATGGTGGGGATTAATACCCTGCCGCCCACACCCACGATATTTAAGGAAATATAAACAAAAATTAGGATAATCCAGGCAATAATATATGTTTTGAAGGTTGTGCTTAATTTATTAGCGGCCTGAATACGCTGCAAATACTCCGGACGAGAGCCGGTACCCGGCCCTTGCACCAAGAAGTTAAAAAATAGCGAAAGCATGGTATATGGGCCGAGGAATTTTAGCATCGAGCCGGCTTCATTGGCCGTGCCGCCCACCTCGGGGGCTGTGGCGATTAAGGCTGCCTGGTTATAAACATCGCCTATGCTGCCTACCTGGCTAATCACCACAAAAACAGCAATTAAGATTGTGCCGATAAAGACCACGCATTGTACTACATCTGTCCAAACTACGGCATAAAAACCGCCCGATACGGTATATAGTAAGGCAATAGCCGTACCGATTAAAAAGCCTTCTTCAAGGCTACGGCCGGTGGCCAAATTCCAGATTAAGCCCATGGCAGTTATTTGGACGATCATATTAAATAATAAAGCGATAATGGCCGAAAGCGCCCCAAACACCTGCAAGCCGCGGCTGCCATAGCGATTATAAAAGAATTCCGAAGGGCTAAGCACCCTAACCTTACGAAAGCGAAAAGCGATAATCGGGCCAAAAGCCGAGCCTAAAGCCCAAGCCATCGGCATCCAGCTGCCGCCGATACCGCTACGATAAATCAAGCCAACCCCACCGAGCAGCGATAGGGCGCTAAAGAAGGTGGCCAGATAGGTGCCTGTCATCGGCAGAAGGCCAAAGTTGAAGCCACCCATTAGATAGTCCTCGGTGCTTTTAACCTTGCGTGATGCCCAAAAGCCAATTAGCAGCATGCCTGCCAAATAAAGTAATATAATTGCTAAAATCATGCCTGGTCACCCCCTTTATCGGGGTAGGAGTCATTCTTTTTACTTAAGTAAAAAGCAACCAGCGCCGGTACCGAACAAAACACAATCAATAATACCCAGATTAAATACTGCATTTTTCATCCTCCTAAATTAATATTGTTTAGTATCTACAATACATAATTATACATTATATTATCAATTTGTCAATACAGATTATTAATTTATTAAATCGTAAATATATTATATCCATGGATGCAAAAAAAGGATGGTTGCCACAAATAAAGTAGCCCCAAAATATTCTAAAAGTTTTTGCTTTTGCTTTTTTCAAAAAGCAAAGGTCTTAATCTTTTGATCTTAAAATCTTTCAATTATTAAAAAGCAAGCTAATGCAAGCAAAAAGCAAAACCTAAAAAGAAGATAATTGAAGATAGAATTGATAAAATTGAAAGAAAGCTGCTATTTTTATTTGCGCAGCAAATAAAAATGAAGTGCTCTACACAAGGCTATTTATAATGCACATTTATGTTTAAGGAGGCTAGGGTGGCCTATATTATTCGAACCCAGCCCAGCTTTGGTATTTTTTGATTTGTTTGCATTTTGTAGGGAATGGTCTTGACCATTCCGCTATTTGGGTTATTTTTACCTATTGCTAGCTGGACT
>CAYJBP010000077.1:0-11856 GCA_964368605.1 uncultured Peptococcaceae bacterium
ACGTAAAAGCTTTGCTTTCTTACGCAAAAGATTTGTTTGATGGCTTGTTTTGTGTAGAGCACTTTATTTTTATTTGCGTAGCAAATAAAAATAGCAGCTTTCTTTCAATTTTATCAATTCGATTCTAGCTTAGGCTGCTTTTTAGGCTTTCTTGCTTATTTTCATTGCCTTATTAATATCTAATTGAAAGAAAGTAAGGTCAAAAGATTAAGACCTTTGCTTTTTGAAAAAAGCAAAAGCAAAAACTTTTAGAATATTTAAGGCTGTCGCATTTGCGACAGCCCTTTTTTTAGGATAAGTTTAATTTTTTATCCAGTAAATGATAGGTTAGAATATAAAATGCCACGGTTTGCACAAATACTATGATAAACATAAAGAATGTAAAAGTGTTAATCACTCCTATTGCAGTTAAATCCATGCGGATAAAAAGCTGATAAAACCATTCGGCATTAGGTGTAAGCATAATACTGCTTATAATAGCACCAATAATTTGTAGCACAACAGTTAATCCCAAATAAGCACCAATCGAAGCCAAAAATTTATGGGTATTGGCTAATTGGCCAATCGCCATGCTTAAATAGTAAAATAAAATGCCGCCGATAGTGCTTAAAAGTAAAATAAATAACCAAATAAATATTAAACTGGTAAAATAAACAGGATTAGCAAAATCTAAATTCTTGATTAACTCCTGATAGCCAAGGGCTATTTCGTCAATAAGCATGGCCAAATCAAGAATGCCGCCGGACATAATCAGCACCGAAAGAGCAATTACCACAAATGAAGCTATGCCCCAGGTTAAGGCCGAAAATAATTTGCTTAAAATATTGTGATGGGTATTAACCGGCAGGGTAAACATTAAATAACCCTCTTTACCCAATAGGTTTTTATAAAAACGCATAACCGTAACCACAACCGACATTACCATCAAAGACACAATTAAAAGCATTTCCAGGCCCATAAGCAGGCTGGCTACTATACTAAAGGAATCAACAATTAGCCCGCCTTGTAAACGCAAAATAAGCGAAAATAATAACACCCCTAAATAAAGCGGCCAGTAAAAGCGGCGAGTTGCCCGCATCTCGGATAAATATAATTTGCCTAGCATCTAAATACCTCCCTAAACATGGCATCAATCGACTTGCCATGTTGCATACGCAGATTATCAACAGTTTCTTGCAAAACGATGCGGCTGCGATCTAAAAATATCACCTCATCCAATACCTGCTCGATATCGGTAATTAAATGGGTAGAAATTAAAACGCTGGCATCACTATTATAATTGGTTAAAATAGTGCTGATAATATAATCACGGGCAGCAGGATCAACACCGCCAATTGGCTCATCCAGCAAATATAACTGGGCTTTACGGCTCATCACCAGGATTAATTGCACCTTCTCCTGGGTGCCTTTAGATAAGCTTTTTAGATTATATTTAGGATCAATCTTTAGTATTTCCAGCATTTCGGTGGCTTTTTCAAGATCAAAATCGCGGTAAAAATCCTTAAAGAACTTAAGCATTTCGCTAACTTTCATCCAGTCATTTAAATAGGTTTTTTCCGGCAAATAAGCGGTGATAGCTTTAGTTTCTACCCCCGGTTGATGGCCATTGATCATAATTCGGCCATTGCTGGGCTGAATTAGGCCGCAAGCCAGCTTAAGCAGGGTGCTTTTGCCGCTGCCATTAGGGCCTAAAAGACCAATAATTTTACCACGCGGCAAAACAATATTAACATCATCTAAGGCTTGATGATGGCCATAGCGCTTAGATAAATGCTCGGTAATAAGCAAAGGCGGCGCTTGGCCAAAATTAGGCTCGCTGACGGCCGCAGGCTCGCTTTGATAGGGATTATGTTCATAGGCGGCCGAAGGCGGCGGTGGCGGCGGCGGAGCATTAAATAACGGCTGTTGATTATTGACTTCATTCATGGCTAATACCTACCTTTTCTTTAGTGGCGGCGGCTAATTGCAAAGATTGCTGCCAATCGATGGCCAAATCGGCCATGTCCTTAAAAAAATTCTCAATTCTTAAAGTGGCTAATTGCTGCTTATGATGCTCGATTAAAGCATTATCACCACTTACAAATTTACCATTGGTGCGCTCGGTATAAATTAAACCGATTGCTTCTAAATCGGCCAGGGCCCGTTGCATTGTATTGGGGTTTACCTTAGCTTCGGCGGCCATATCCCTTACCGATGGCAGGCGGCTGCCCGGCGCAAAAGTACCACGGATAATCATAATGGTAATTTGCTCAATCAATTGCGTATAAATAGGGCGATCATTTGTAAATTGCCAGCTCATTATAGCCCTCCTTCCATATTAAATATAAATTATGACTCGACTTAATCAATAAATATTGTATCATTGTATTAAGTGCTTAATATAATGATACAATATTTACAATTAAAAGTCAAGTAAAAAATCTGCCAAAAAGCATATTTTTTAAAAATCAAAGAAAAAGCTTAAAAAACATAGCATTTTAAAGGTAATAAGCAATAAATGCCTTAAAACAGCCGATTTTAGGAATTGCCGCTTTGACATTTTTTGATTATTATTAATAAGGATGCTAGCACTCAATTAAGGCGAGTGCTAGCAAGCAAAAATTTTTTTAAACCGATAATAAATTAAGGAGGAGTATAAATGAATATTAAACCCTTAGGCGAGCGTGTAGTAATTAAGCCGGTAGCATCCGAAGAAGTAAGAGCAAGCGGCCTGGTATTGCCTGATACCGCCAAAGAAAAACCCCAGCAAGGCGAGGTTTTAGCTGTAGGCCCCGGCAAAGTTTTAGATAGTGGCGAGCGTGCCCCGATGGATGTTAAGGTAGGCGATATTGTTTTATTTGCCAAATATGCCGGCAGCGAGTTTAAGCATCAAAATGAAGACTATATGATTTTGAATGCCGAGCGTGATATTTTAGCAGTTCTTGTTAAATAGCATTAATTATACTGATATTATATAATCGAGGAGGATTTTATTAAAATGGCCAAACAAATTGTTTTTGATATCGAAGCCCGCCAAGCGCTAGAGCGTGGTGTAAACGCTTTAAGCAATGCCGTTAAAGTTACCTTAGGCCCTAAAGGTCGCAATGTAGTTTTAGAAAAAAAATTCGGTTCGCCTTTAATCACCAATGATGGTGTTACTATTGCCCGCGAAATCGAATTAGAAGATCCATTAGAGAATATGGGTGCGCAATTGGTTAAAGAGGTTGCTACCAAAACCAATGATGTAGCAGGCGATGGTACTACTACCGCAACCATCTTAGCCCAAGCTTTTGTGCGTGAAGGCCTAAAGAATGTGGCTGCCGGTGCTAATCCGATGGTTTTGAAAAAAGGCATCGAAATGGCTACTGCCGCTGCTGTTAGCGAATTAAAAAAGAATTCCAAGCATGTTGCCGGCCGTGAGGAGATTGCCCAAGTAGCCAGTGTATCGGCTAATGATCCTCAAATTGGCGAATTAATTGCCAGTGCCATGGAAAAAGTTGGCAATGATGGTGTTATCACCGTAGAGGAGAGCCAAGGTTTTGAAACTACCCATGAAGTGGTAGAAGGCATGCAATTCGATCGTGGCTATATTTCCCCTTATATGGTTACCGATACCGATAAAATGGAGGCTGTTTTAGACGAGCCTTATATCTTAATCACCGACAAAAAGATTACCGCCATCCAAGACATTTTACCTGTATTGGAAAAAGTTGTTCAAAGCGGCAAGCAAATGGTTATTATTGCCGAGGATATCGAAGGCGAAGCCCAAGCTACCTTAATCTTGAACAAATTGCGTGGTACCTTTACTTGCGTAGCTGTTAAAGCCCCCGGCTTTGGCGATCGTCGTAAGGCTATGCTCGAAGATATTGCTATCTTAACCGGCGGCCAAGTGGTTACCGAAGATGTTGGCATTAAATTAGAGAATGCCGAAGTAGAAATGCTTGGTAAAGCTCGCCAGGTAAAAATCACCAAAGACACTACCACCATCATTGATGGTAATGGTCAAAGCGATGCTATTCAGGCTCGTGTACAACAAATGCGTCGTCAGCATGACGAAAGCACTTCGGATTTCGATAAAGAAAAATTACAAGAGCGTATGGCTAAATTGGCCGGTGGTGTGGCAGTAATTAAAGTTGGTGCCGCTACCGAAACCGAGCTAAAAGAGAAGAAATTGCGCATCGAAGATGCTCTTTCGGCCACTCGTGCTGCTGTTGAAGAGGGTATTGTAAGCGGCGGCGGCTTGGCATTAATCGATGTTATCCCGGCTGTAGCTGCCCTTCAATCCGAAGGCGATAGCCAAACCGGTATCAATATTGTGCGTAAAGCTTTAGAGGAGCCTTTAAAGCAAATTGCCTATAATGCCGGCCTAGAAGGTGCTGTGGTAGTAGAAAAAGTTAAGAATGCCGATAAAGGCATTGGCTTTAATGCTGCTACCGAAAAGTACGAGAACATGATGGAGGCAGGCATTGTAGACCCGGCTAAGGTAACCCGTTCGGCTTTACAAAATGCAGCCAGCATTGCAGCTATGTTGTTGACCACCGAGACAATCATTGCTGATATCCCCAAAGACGAGCCGGTAGCAGCCATGCCTCCCGGCGGCGGCTATGGTATGATGTAAATAAGTAATAAATAATAGAGGCTATAGCAAAACTTGCTATAGCCTCTAATTTTTTTGGCTTAAAACCTTTTTAAGACCTTGGGGGCGCTGCCCCCTAAGCTAGTGCCAAAATCTTTGATTTTGGGTACTAGCTACGTGCATTAGCTGTGGGTTAGCTTTAGCTAAACCCAGCTAGGCCAAACCCCTGCGATTTTTGTAAAAAATCTAGTAAAACTTTTAGAAGGGTGCTATTGTAGGTTAAACTGTAAAAACTAGATTACAGGTTATATGCAGGGTAAATAACCGGCGTATCCGAACTTACATCAATATACTCAATATCCGAGGCAAGCCCTTTATCACGCAAATCTTGCACAATACCCAAACCGGTAATGTACTTTTGCTCCAGCCCCTCGCCATTGCCCAAGCGTAGCTCAATACCGGTATTAGTATAAAGCTTAATCTTTTGCATGTCGCTAATATCAACCTCAACAATAATCTTAAGTGCATCAGGCGGTAAGCTGCTTACTATCGATAAAGCCTGCTCGATTTGTACGCCCTTTATCCTGCTACCGGGTACAATACCCGGCAAAATATCGTCAACTCCGCTAATAAAAGGTAAATCCATATCGCTCAAAGAACGCTCGCGCCTCAATACCATGCCCGTATCGTCTACCTGGATAAAAGCACTGCTTGTAGCCAAAATTGCTATCGGTACTCGCTCGCTAATTGTAATTTCTAGGGCAGAAGGCAATTTGCGCTCCACCTCTACCTCTTTAACTAAAGGGTCCATGCTAATGGTAAGGGCAATTTTTTCTAAGTTAAGGCTAAAGATATTTTGGCCGATACTAACCCCGCTAAGCTGCATAATTCGCTCCTCGGTAACTGCTTCATTGCCTATAACCTCCAGCCTATCAACATAAAAAAAGCTGGATAAAGAGAAAAAATAGCCGGCAGCGGCACATGCCAAAAAGAACAGGATAACTAATATCCAGCGAAAATTGCCGCTGCGCCTTCTTTGGCGCCGATATTGGCTGATATCGGTTAAAGATTGCATTAAAAAACCTTAGATGTCCGCTTAGGTGCTGCTTATTACTTATGTCAAATACCTAAAAGCCAAAAACATCTAATCCTCCCACTAAATTTAGGCCGCTTAAATTAAGTACGGCCGCCGCCAAATCCGGCCAAAGCACCGGATAATCTTGGCCAAATGCTTGATAAGTAGTTCCATCTTCAAAAATAATATCGATTTGCCATAGCTTACTTGTATCGGCCGAATTATTGTATTTAGGCCAAGAACTTGGCATTAAATATACCAAATCATCCTCGAATTGCTCGATTAAGGCCGGGAATAAGTCGTCAAAATGATTTAAAACAAATTGATCGCCATCAATGGCCGCATCATAATAGTAGATATTTTCGCCCTTTAAATCAAAATTATAGGCCTTGTTTATTTGCTCGTCATGATAAAAACTAAATTGGATAGAATCAATATCTTTGGCCTGCTTAGCCTCGCTAGCCGCATGCTCTAACCAGGAATTACGCTGCATTTGCTTGCTAAAAAATCGATAAAGCGGGTCGATATCCATAAATTGATCGGCCTCGATATTGCCATCGGGATAAGCCGCCGCCCATAATTCGGGCAAAAATTGCTTAGCATCTTTTGCAGTGGGCAAATAGCCGCCAAAAAGAGCATGCTCGGCTGCTACCTCGGGATTTGTTAATTCCAATAAAAACTGCTCGGCCATTTCTATATCCGCATTAAGCGGAATTAGGCCATAAAAAGCCTGCAAGGCCAAACCCTTAGTAGGGGCTTTAAGTTGCCAATTAGAATAAAGACCTTGATCTTTTAAAGCTGCTAACTCATTTAAATCTGTACTTAAAATTACACCCATTTTGGCAGAGGCATCATTGGGTATATGCAGCATTGTCGAGGCAAGATAAGCCGGGGTAGCGGCTAAGCGGCTGCTTAATAAATCGGCCACTTTAGGCATACGCGAATGTTGATAATTGGCTATTTCGATATTAAAATAACCTTGCCCCAAGCCAACCAGCCAAGGGGCAGCGGCCGGCAAATAAATGGCAGCGGTTTGACTACTATTAAAGATATCCGCCCAGCCGGGATTTTTAACTTGATCCTGATTATAATAGATAATAGGATTAATAAAAGTTAGCGGCAGCGCATAATGATTACGGCTATCTTCGTCATAAAGCCATTGGTCATTTGGCTTAAAAGAGCTTGCCAGCATCGATTTTTCAAAGCTGCCATTTAAATCCAAATCCTCGATTAATCCCTGCTCAACCAGGCCTTGTGCCTGATAATGGGGTAAAATAAGCAAATCATATTGGCTAAATTCGGGCAGACGTGCCTCTAGATAAACCTGCTCATAATTATCCTGATTATAGGTAATAATTTCCAAATCTAAACCATGCTTAAGCGCATAATCCATCAAAATCTGCGGATTATACATGCCCTCGGCAAAGGCAATTTTAAATTTATTATCAAGGGCAATAGGTACTTGATTTTCGTCGGCCATAGTAGGGGCAGCTAGCATTAATATTAGCATGGACGCTGCTAACAGCCTTAAGAATAGTTTTTTCATCGGTTTCTCCATTCTAATTAATTGTGGGGTTGATTGTTAATAAATGCTTAGGTGCAGGGCAATATAGGCTGATTGCTTGCGGTATAACCTTAATACATAAAGGCAGGCTGCCATAAACCTCGCCATCAACATCTAAATCGGTTTGCTCGCCGTCGGCAACGGTAAAACATACTTCTTTAACCTGCACTTTTTGCATCACACCTAAAGCGCTGCTAAAATTGCCGCCTTCGAATAAATTATTCAAAACTTCGATAGCCTTAATACTGTCCGGCTTGCGAATTAGTAGTACATCCAGCAGGCCATCATCAACTTTAGCCTTGCTCATCATATTCCTAATCCCACCTACGCTGCTGGAATTGGCAATAATGCAAACCAAGGCCTCGCTTTCGGTAACCTGTCCATCATATTCCATCTTTAAATGCATGGTATTTAAGATTTGATCGGGAACATTGCGCATAATCTCCAGATAATAGGCCAATTTACCGAGATTAGTTTTTGTTTTGCTTTTGGTTTTATAGGGTATATCGGTAAACATGCCAAAAGCGGCTACATTAATAAAATAACGGCCATTTGCCCAGCCTAAATCCACTTTTTTGGTATAGCCGTCTTTAATCATATTAAAAAAGGCCTGGCTATCGCTGGGTAAATCCAAAGAATAGGCAAAATCATTAATTGTACCGGCACCCAGCATTGCCAGCGGAATTTGGGCATCGCTTTGCATTAGGCCATTGATAATTTCGT
Source organism: uncultured Peptococcaceae bacterium (assembly GCA_964368605.1). Classification (GTDB taxonomy): domain Bacteria; phylum Bacillota; class Dehalobacteriia; order UBA4068; family UBA4068; genus CAYJBP01. The sequence continues at coordinate 7,918 of CAYJBP010000077.1, forward strand.
TTAAAGTGCCATCGCCACCGGCACCAATAAGTAAGTCGTACTGCCCTTTTGTTAAAGATGCCGCTGCTTTACAGGCATCGTTTGCTTTACGGGTATAGGTAATATCTATTTGGCTTAAGCCCATTTCCAGAGCTAATTTACCAATAATAATCTCCAGGTTTTTTTGCAAAACCTGCCGGCCGGAATTAGGATTAACAATAACTTTGCAACGCAAAAATAACACCACCAAAAATTTTATTTTATATGATAGATTAGATGCAGTATTATTGCTCTATGTTCCATGTTTAGATTTTTAATTATAGCGTAGAAAAAACCATCTACTAAGCTATTACATTATTATACCTATTCAAGTTCTTAATTGCAAGCTAAGTTTGGGATATTTTGTTGATAAGGCAATTTTTAAGATTTTTTTAAGTAAATAATAAGATTATTTTATCACTAAAAGCCCATTTTCTACTACAAATTCAGCATCTACATTGGCCGAAATGCTTTTAATACGCTCATAAATGGCGGTTGCATCAGCGGCTTGGGCAAAGTTTGGCTGGCCATCGGGGGCAAGCAATAGGGAATGGAAAATGGCTTCTGTCCAGCCCAAAGGGCTTATTTTTAATTGCAAAATTATAGATTCGGCGGCCTGGCGGCTGGCGGTTTGGGCATATAGTAAATTGCCCAAAGAATAGCAAATTAAGCCATTATTATAAACCTCTACCGATTGAATACTATGTGGCGAATAGCCCACAATTATATCCGCACCGCCATCGATTAAACTATGGGCAATAGCCTTTTGTTCATCGGTGGGGCTATAAGCAAACTCATTACCCCAATATAAATTAACAATAATAATAGAATCATCTTTATAGGCTGCTATATCAGCTAATGCGGCTTCTAATTGTAAATCGTTTATGCCGCCTTCATTCTCTTTGGCTGCTAAAGAGCGGGGATAATCATAGCTATAAAAAGTGTCGGCCTGATCGCAATAATTAAATAGGGCTAACTTAATGCCATCTTGTTCTAAAATATAGGGTTTTTTAGCCTGCTCTAAATCATCACCGGCGCCAATATAGCTAAGCCCTGCCCCAGTGATTAATTGGCGGCTTTGTTGCAGAGCCGGCAAATCATAGTCCATCATATGTAAAGAGGCCAGCCCCAATAAATCCAACCCGGAATTAAGGAGGATTTCGGCCTTATCTGGATCGGCTTGCATAATATCCAATTTGCCGGGTAAAGCCGCACCTTGATCGGAAAATACGGTGTCGAGCTGGGCATAGCTTAAATCGGCTTGCTCAAAAAGCGGCTTAATATTTTGTAAAGGATAATCATAGCCTTGGGCTGTAATCATATTGCTAATATTGGCATCGATAAGGATATCGCCTGCTAAAACAACTTCCAGTTCGGCTGCCTCTTCGGCTAAAGCCAAGGGCTCTAAGGCCAATTCTTGCTGATCGACAAAGGCAAACCATAAAAAGCAAAGCAAGGCCAATAAAATTGCCCCAATTAATGGCCAGGCCCAAATTTGACGGGCTTGAGTTTTTTTAATACTTTGCTCAAATTTTTGGCGAGAAGCCGCTTTTTTAGTCATAATAACCTCGCTTAGGATATATTTTGGCAAATACAGCTAGGCGAACGCTTAAATTCTACGCTCATGCTTTGCGTATCTAAGCCATTATAGACGAATAGGCCGCAACTATGTACGTTTAGGCCTAAAATATATTTAATTGCTTCCAATGCTTGCATAGAGCCAATTACACCGGCTACCGCTCCAATAATGGCTTTAGCTAAAGGGTCGCTTGCTTGGCTTTCTTGGATTTTGGGTGGTAAAAAACAACGCAAGCAGGGGCTTTGCCCCGGAATTACGGTTAGCATTTGCCCTTGAAATTGGCCAACTCCGGCATGGATAAAAGGCTTTTTTAGTTTAAGGCAGGCATCGTTTAGGATAAAGCGGGCTGCAAAATTATCCAGACAATCGATGATTAAATCATAATCGCCAAAGATTTTTAAGGCCAAATCCTCGGTTAAGGCCTGATCATAAACCTGGGTAATTAAAGACGGGTTTAATTTTTGTAAACGGCCGGCGGCAATTAAGGCCTTTTTTTGGCCAAGATCGGCGCTTTGATATAAAATTTGACGATTTAAATTACTTAAACTAACCGTATCAAAATCGCAAAGACCCAGCTTGCCAAGGCCTGCGGCCGCTAGATAATAGCTAACCGGCGCACCTAAACCGCCCAGGCCGATAATTAAAACCTTGGCTGCACTTAATTTTTGCTGGCCGTTTTGGCCTACTTCCGGCAATAATATTTGGCGGGCATAAATTTGCCTATCTTGATCACTAAGCATAAAGGCCTCCTAAAACCCACGATAACGCCATAAAGAAGCAAGGGCGGCCGTTATCAAAAATAAACTGATAGCCAAAGCGATACTCTCCATACTATGGCCTGCTAAAAGACCGTTTACACCGCAAAGCCAGATAGCTAGGCCTATCACTAAGATAATAATATTACGCTTAAAGAGCCGAGGCGGAGCTTTTTCTTTTTTAAAGATGCCCATGCTGATATCCTTGGCCTTGCGCTTGCGATAGCTTTCTAAAAAATAGCCGGCACAAACCCAAAGCACAATCAGCACAAAGCTGGGCAGGGCCAGCCAAATGCTAAGATGTTGCTCGGGGATAAGCTCGGAGGCTAGGATTAAAAGCGGGGCAACTACCATAAAAACTATAACAATGATTGCTAATTTTTTTTCGTCCTCTTTAAATAATTTAATCAGGCCGCCAATTAAAAGCACCAGGCTATAGGCGGCAACGGCCGCCATACCAATATAAATTGCCTGCATAAATACCTCCATAAAATTGATAGCTTAATTATTTAATAAGCATTATTAAAGGCCACATAACTACTAGCCATTATAGCATATAATTATAATTTTGGCTAGCCCAATAATTTTATAATCTATCCCAAAAACTAGGTTTTTTTTAACAAAAGGCTAGCAAGTTTTGGCAAATTGCCCAACTGCTAGCCTTTTAAGCATTTATTCAGTTATTCTTTTACGATCGTTTAAAGCTAGGCTTAGTGTGGCTTCGTCGGCATATTCCAAATCGCCGCCTACCGGTAGGCCATGGGCAATTCGGCTGCTAACTATGCCTAAAGGGCGGATTTTTTTGGCCAGATATAAGGCTGTGGCCTCGCCCTCTACCGTAGGATTGGTGGCCAAAATTACTTCCTTAACCCGATTTTTGGCCAAGCGCTGCATTAAGGATTCAATCGATAATTGATCCGGCCCAATACCATCTAAGGGCGAAATTGCTCCGCCCAGCACATGGTAAATACCTTTAAAGCTATTGCTGCGCTCCATGGCAATAATATCCTTTACCTGCTCTACTACGCAAAGCAGGCTGCGATCGCGGCGATTATCGGCGCAGATACTGCAAATATCGGCATCGGTTAAATTACCGCAAAAAGGGCAATTATGGAGGCTAGCCTCGGCTTGGGCAATGGCTTCGGCCAGGCTAAGCGGATAATCATGGCCGCTATTGATGATATAAAAGGCCATCCTTTGGGCGCTTTTAGGGCCAATGCCCGGCAATTTGGCCAAATGCTTAATCAAATTATTAAGGCTTTGAGGGTACTGATAAACCATTAGAACATTCCCGGTAAGCCCATGCCACCTGTTACTTTACCCATTTCCTCGGCGGCCATATCTTTGGCATTGTTTAAGGCCTCCCTAACTGCGGCTAAGACCAAATCTTCGAGCATTTCAGGATCTTCGGCATCGATAACCTCGGGGTTGATGCTGATGGCTACCAATTCTTGAGCGCCATTGGCGGTGGCCTTAACCATGCCGCCACCGGACATCCCCTCTACGGTTTTGTCCTGTAATTCTTCTTGGATGCGGGCTACATCGGCCTGCATTTTTTGGGCTTGTTTCATTAATTTTTGCATATTA
>CAYJBP010000078.1:0-11850 GCA_964368605.1 uncultured Peptococcaceae bacterium
GCTTTGGCATTTTTGATTTGTTTGCATTTTGTAGGGAATGGTCTTGACCATTCCGATGCTTGAGTTATTGCTACCTATTGTTAGCTGGATTATTTTAGTTTTTTGCTGCCTGTTATTAGCTGGATTGTGGGTTATTTATGCTTATTGGCGGATAGTTTGCTTGGTTTGTGTTTCGTGGGCAGGTAGGCCTTCTTGCCCCTTCCTAGATTTGCTTTTGTAGTTTTTTTATCGCAGAGGGGGATTGTTACTTTTAAAGTTTGGTAAATTTTATAAATAGGTTAAGGGGTCATAACATACTCCGTTTTCCCTAATTTCAAAATGCAGATGTGGGCCGGTGCTATTGCCTGTGCTGCCTATGCGCGCAATAGTATCACCCTGGGCAACTTGTTGGCCACTGCTTACCAAAAGCTCAGAACAGTGCGCATAAAGACTATACTGATTATTGCCATGATCAATCATCACCGTATAACCATAAGCATCGGATTTCCATTCGGCCAAAATAATTTGCCCATCCTTTGCCGCCACAATATTTTGACCTTTAGGTGCGGCAATATCCAAACCATAATGCCAACCGCCATCACGAGGCCCAAAAGGCGAGCTAATTACCCCCAAGCTAGGCCAGATAAAATCCTTGTTTAAAATTGTAAGCGCCGTTTGATTAGCAATAGGCTTTGTATTCGCCAGCCGCAATACTTGGCCAATATAAAGCGTGCTATTGCTATTGATATTATTATAGTCGCTAATTTGATTTAGGCTTAAATCATGTTCTTTGGCCAAAGAATATAAGGTATCGCCACTTTTAACGGTAGTTTGAGGGGTTTTTGGCAAAGGCAGCCAAAGTAAATGCCCGGCCGCCAAGATTTGATCTGGCCGAACATTATTTATTTGAGCCAATAAATTAGCATCTAAACTGTAAATAGCGGCAATGCGCAATAAGCTATCATGGCTGATACTAATATATGCTTGCCAAGAATCGCTATCTTTAGCGGCTAATTCTTGCATAGTTAAAGCAAAAGCAACCGGCATTGGCGCTTGGCTAATTAGGATAAAGGCAATCATCATCAATATAAATAATTTTTTTAAAGATATCATTTTATACCTCCTTAATACATTATATCCAAGCTGCTTGTAAATATGACTTATCCGCTAAATTTATGATTAAGTATTAATAGCCTGCTTGCTAGCCCTAAATAATAAAAATCGGGCAGAAAACACCCCTTTTAATAATCTAGAATTAATAATAAGGAGATGATAAAATGGCCGAATCCACCAAAACAAATAATAAACCAGCCAAAACCTATTTTAAGCTAGAGTTTAAAAATGATATAACCACCCTACCTTTAACTAAGCAAATCAGCGAGGCCGAACGCCGTCTTAAGCTTTTAAGTGCCGATTGTCATCAGCGTAATATCATGCTTTCGATTGCCCATATGCGCTATGTTTTAGGCTTAGACGATAGCCTGTGGCGCGAATGGCTATTTGAAGAAAATGGCAGCAAAGAAGATAAGCCACTTTTGATTAAAAGAAGGCAAATGATGCAAAAATGGCTGCTTAGAGCCTGGGTTTATGCTTGCGAACAATTAAGTCAAAGTGCCTCCGGCCAAAAGCAAATCTATACCGAATTAGCTCGCCAAGCCCAAGAGGCCAAAACTAAAAGCGCCGAGGATATTCCCCTTTCCATAGAATATTTCCTAGCCACTATGGATCAAGAAGCAGAATAGCAAAGAGGGCTGTCGTAAAACCTACGACAGCCCTAAAAGTTTTTTTGGTTCTGAGCTAGAGCCAAAATCTTTGATTTTGAGCTATAGCTACGTGCATAACTGTGGCTTTGCGAAGCAAAGGCCAGTAAGGTCTTTTTTTCAAAATTACGGGGGGGGGCTGCCCTCAAGAACTTAAAAAGGCTGCCGCAAAATGCGGCAGCCTTAAAAGGAATTGGTTATTTACGCTTAGATTTAGGGTGATGATGATTAGCCGAAGATAATGCCGTACGCTTGGGAACCATAACCTGCTCATTATAGCAGGCAAAAAGGTCATCCATATCTTTTTCCGGCAACTTTTTACCGATAAAACTGGCCAAAGGGGTAATAATTAGGCTGCCCACGATGGCAATCGCCCCGGCATTAATCGGCGAAGCAATAAAACCAAAAATTAAATTACTTACCGTAAAGCCAACCCCCCAGGCAAAGCTAAGCCAAATCGAGGCCGTAGTTAAGCGACGTAAGTATAAGCTATAAAGGAATGGCCCTAAGAAAGATCCTGCTAAAGCCCCCCAGGATATACCCATTAATTGAGCAATAAATACCGGCGGATTAATAGCCAAAATTACCGATAAAGCAATAAAGCAGACGATTAATATACGCAAGCAGCGCATTTGCGCTTTTTCGCCCATATCCTTAATAATATTGCCGCGTAAAAAGTCCAGGGTTAAGGTAGATGCCGATGTTAAAACCAAAGAAGCCAAGGTAGACATCGATGCCGATAAAACCAAAACAATTACTACGCCAATCACAATATCCGGTAAGGTGGACAATATATGGGGCATTATCGCATCAAACATAATGCTGCCATCTGCGGCATAAAAAGCATCATTATCAAATAAGCGGGCAAATGAGCCAAGAAAATAGCAGCCACCTGCCACAACCAGCGCAAAAACAGTAGAGATTATAGTGCCGCTTTTAATGGCTTTTTCGTTTTTGATTGCATAAAACTTATGAATCATTTGCGGCATGCCCCATGTTCCTAAAGATGTAAGAATAATTACAGCTAAAAGATTAACGGGATCCGGCCCAAAAAAGGAAGTAAAAGCACCGGGCTGCCCCATGCTCACGGGGATATCGCTATTAAACTGAGCCAAGGAATTAATAGCTTCGCTAAAGCCGCCCAAGCCGCTTAAGGTAGCATAAATTACAAGCACTATGCCAACTAACATAATCAAGCCTTGCACAAAATCGGTAATGGCTGTGGCCATATAACCGCCCAAGATTAGGTAAACGCAGGTAAATGCGGCCATTATTATTACAAAGACCATATAAGGCACATCAAAGGCCATGGCAAAAAGGCGCGAAAGGCCATTATAAATCGAAGCCGTATAGGGAATTAAAAAGATAAAAATTATCATCGACGAAGCCGTCTTTAAGGATTTGCTCTTAAAGCGCTTACCAAAAAACTCGGGCATGGTCGAGGCTTGCAAATGTTGAGTCATAATCCTGGTGGGGCGGCCTAATATGCTCCAGGCCAATAGGGCGCCGATTAAAGCATTGCCTAAGCCAATCCATGTTGCCGAAATACCATATTTCCAACCAAATTGGCCGGCATAGCCAACAAAGGCTACCGCCGAAAAATAAGAAGTACCATAGGCAAAAGCGCTTAGCCAGGGGCCAATGCTGCGTCCGCCTAAAACAAAACTATCAACATTTAAGGCGCTTTTATGCGCCCGCATGCCAATAATTAAAAGCATCGCAAAAAACACAATTAACATTACAACTTTGATTAACATACTACCACTCCTTAATTTAGAAAATACCTAAATTAAACACAAAAAAACAGGCTTATACACAAAGCCCGGCAGATATCAAAGCTGATATGCTACCGTATTACCGTTCTACATTGTCCTTAATTTGGGCTATGCCCGAATTTTGGCCACTCGCGGGCCACCATTCTACAAAACTACAAGGCTTAGTTTAGCAAAAAAAAATAAATTTGTCAAGCAAAATTTTCAATTAACAAATAATAACAAATAATTGTTATTTACGCCAATATATGATAAAATATACATATATCTAAGATAAGAGGGCTTAATTATGAATAAGCATAAGCTAAAAATAATAATTTTTGCAGCCGGTATATTGTTGGCATTTAATATTTATATAGCTAAGCCGATGCCGGCCTTGGCCAATACTTTTAATGATATCGATCCCGAGGATTGGTATTATCAGGCGGTTATTGATGCCTATGATCAAGGCATAATGCTGGGTATTTCCGAGCAAGAATTTGGCCCGGAGCAATCGATGACTCGTGCCATGTTGGTTACGGTTTTGCATCGCTTAGAGGGCGAGCCTGAACCTATCGATAATCCCGAGCAATTTACAGATATTAACCAAGATAGCTGGTATATGCCGGCGGTTAGCTGGGCTAGCGGCCATAATATTGTAGATGGTGTGGGTGATGGCCTTTTTGCGCCGCATAATCCGCTTAGCCGCGAGCAATTAGCTATTATTTTGCTGCGTTATGCTGCCTATCGTGGCGATGAAATTAGCTATGATTTGGCCGATTTATATCAGTTTAAGGATGCCGATAAAGTTGCCGATTGGTCGCAAAATGCCTTGGCCTGGGCTGCTAATAATCAAATTTTATTGGCGGATCAGCATAATCGGCTTAACCCTAAAAATATAGCTACCCGTGCCGAAATTGCCATGGGGCTTAGTAATTTTTTAGATTAGTATTATAAAGAGGCTGCCGCAAATAAAAGCGGCAGCTTCTTTATAATACTATTTGTAAAAATAGCCAATACAATCACTTGCAAAAATATCCTAAAAACTATTTGCATTTTCGCCCTAAAAAATGTACAATAATAGTACATGTAAAATTTAGGAGATGGAGGATAAAATATGTATCAATTGCTACTTAAGAATGCAGAATTTTTTGCCGAGGGGCGTTTTAATCATGGCGATATTTATGTAAAAGATGGCAAAATTGCCCTAATTGCTCTTAGCGATACCCCTGCCATGCCGGCGGCTAAAACTATTGATTGCCAAGGATTAAAGGTATTGCCGGGCATTATCGATGCCCATGTGCATGTGCGCGAGCCAGGGGTGGAGCATCGCGAGGATTTTTATACAGGCACCCAGGCCGCTGCTGCCGGTGGTGTTACTACCTTTTGCGAAATGCCCTTAGCCGTACCGCCGCCCTATTCGGCCGAAGTTTTGGCCAATAGAGTACGCCTAGCCGAAGAAAAATGCCTGGTAGACTTTGCTATGTATGGTGCTGCCGGTTTCGAAAATCGTCATGACTTGCAAGAGGTTATCGATGGTGGCGTTATCGCCTTTAAAACCTTTTTGCATCCTGCCCCCGAAGGCAGAGAGAAGGAATTTAAAGGATTAACCGTTGAAGATGATGGCCAACTTTTTTTGATGTTGCAAGAGGCCGCCAAAACCGATTGCCGTTATTTTTTCCATGCCGAGAATGCCAAATTGATCAAGCAGCTTGAAAACTACCTGCATGAGCAGGGGGTAAATGATAATAGCTTCCACTATTTATCGCGGGCCAATGTGGCCGAAACAACCAGCGTGGCCACGATTATCGAGTTTGCACGGGTTACCGGCTGCAAGGTGGGTATTGCCCATATCTCGGCACCGGAGGCCTGCGCCTTAGTAAAACAGGCTCAAGCCGAAGGCGTGGATATCGAGGCCGAAACCTGCTTCCATTATTTAAGCTATGACCATAGCGATATCGACAAGCATGGCCCTTATGCCAAATGTAATCCGCCGGTGCGCAGTGCCGAGGATAAAGAGCTGCTTTGGGAGTATTTGCTGGATGGCACAATCTCGCTGGTAAGTTCCGACCATGCCCCTTTTAGCCCCGACGAAAAGAGCATCGGCCTAACCGATGGTATTTGGAAGGCCTATTCCGGCATGCCTTCAATCGAGATGCTAGCCCCCTTTATGCTTAATCATGTGGCCAATGGCCGTTTAAGCTTAGAGCAGTTTTGCTATTATTTATCGGAGAATGTGGCTCGTTTACATGGCCTTTTCCCACAAAAAGGCTTAATTAGCTTAGGCAGCGATGCCGATTTTACAATTGTAGATATGGAAAAAAGCTATAAAATAGAATTAGAAAAAATGTATACAAAATCCAAGGCCGTTAATTTGCTTTTTGATCAAGTTCCGATTAAAGGGCAGGTAAAATATACTATTGTTCGTGGTAGAGCCGTTATGGAAAATGGCCTAGTGGATTTAGAGGCCAAAGGGCATGGCCAATATATTCGCCCCCAAAGATAATGAAAAAGGCTTTGATTTTTTTAGGCGGGGACAAGGTAACGGGGCTTGCCCTAAATTCCTTAACCCGCCTTTTGGCCGAAGATGTGCTTTTGATAGCCGCTGATAGTGGGGCGGAGCATTTGCTGGCGCTAAATCGCTATCCTGATTTTTTAATCGGCGATTGTGATTCGATAGCAAAGGATGCTTTAGATACTTGCCTAAGCCAAGGTACGCAGCTTGTACGCCTACCCACCGCCAAAGATATGACCGATGGCGAGGCCGCTTTGGCCTTGGCGATTGAATATAATGCCCAAGATTTGCATATTTTTGGGGCAATGGGTGGCAAAATCGACCATGGTTTGGGTAATTTGTTTTTGCCCTTGCATTATCGTGAAAAATGGCAAAATATATGCTTTTATGATCAATTTAGTTATGCGTATTATAGTTTTGGTAATAGTAAAATAGCAGGTACAGTTGGCGATACAGTTAGTTTTATTCCTTTAAGCGCCCAAGTAAGCAATATACATCTTAGTGGTTTTTGTTATGGTTTGGCCGGGCGCGATATTAGGATGGGCGATAGCCTTTGCTTGCGCAATCAACTAGCCGAGCCTATTGGCCAAATTAGATTTGAGCAGGGGATTATGCTAGTTGTTCATACCCCGGGGGATGTTTATGAGAATTAATTTAGATATTAAAGGTATTTATTTAATTTTTTTATTTTGGTATGTATTTTCGGCTATTTATCCATGGCTTGATATATTTGGTAGCAAGCTTATTAATTTTGCTGTTTACCTACTTTTATTCTTGGTTTTGATGCCTTTTTTGCTCAATCATTATGATATGATTCTTTGGCAAATATATCATGGCGATCGCAATCGTGATTATAAATTTTGGCAGGCCAAAATGGCCATTAACTGGCTGCGCCGTCGGCCTCGTGATTTTTTTATGGGTACGGTGGTTAGCAATATGGAGCAAATAATTGCAGTAAAGCGCAGCCATGATATTATGCTCATCTTTTTTGGCTGCGCGGTTTTGCTGCTTATTTATAATTTGGTTTTGGCTTAATTTGGGGGGCTCTGCCCCCTGAGCTAGTGCCAAAATCTTTGATTTTGAGTACTAGCTACGTGCTTAGCTGCGGCTTAGCTTTAGCTAAACCCAGCTAGGCCAAACCCCCGCAATTTTTTGTAAAAAATTGATTAAAACTTTTTAGGATTCTTCGGTTGGCTTTTCTTTGAGCACTAATTTGGCTAGGGGCATTTTGATTAGGCATAAAATTGCTATGCATATTATCGAGGCCAAGGCCATTTTGATTGGTTGATCGGCTAAGACTAGGCCTATCGCCAAGGCTGCCGACGGGGGATGCTCAAAATCGAATATGGTCATCGTTAGCGAGGTTAAAAATACGGACAGCACCGCTAGTACCAATAGTACCGGATAGCTTTCGCCCAGCACCAAGGTTAAATAGGATATCGATACCCCCCATACCCCTGCCGATATATATCCGCCCAGCAAAAAGCGGTTGCGCACCGCTTCCGCTTTGGGGAAAGCAAAGGCAATAAATGTTGTGGCTGCTAATGGTGTCATCCAAATACTATCATCAAAAATATGGGTTATTAGGTACGCTATTAATAAAAAAAGCGTTACACATATGCTGCGTAAAAAGCATAATTTAATTTCTGCTTTTCTAAAATCGGGTTTATGCATTTAATCCCCCTTATTTAACCAGGATTTACCTAGTCCGCTTTTGGCCAGAGACTTTTTAAATGTGCATAATTTATCAGTACATTCGCCACATCTAAGGGCTTGATTTGTTTGTCTAAAAAATCGTTCCGGGTATTTATAAAAACTTATTTCCCAGCTTAAAAATACAATCATCGCCAGCATAAATAGGCTTACCGAATAAAAGCATGGTATCAAAATTAAAGGGCTGTGCATAAAAAAATGATCCCATTCAAAGATTCGGCAATCCATACAGCAATTACATTTCATGCCCCAAACCTGAAAGGGGCAAAAAACAATAATACATATAAAATCAGCAAATAAATAGAGGGCTGCCAATAAAAATAATTCGGCAATGCCTAAAATTTGCATCTTATATAAAATAAAAAATACGGCATGAATAATTAACCAAACTACCATAATAGAACCAGCTCTTAGCTGGGCTTTTTTTATTAGAGGCTTTAATTTTTGGCGATCAAAGTTTTTAGGTTTTTTATAATATTTGCCAAATTTTTTATGAGCACCTAAGGTAATTGTTTTGGCCGGAAATAAATGCAAAAGCATCCAAATTACATAAAATAGCCATAAAATATGCCACCAGGAAAAATCCCCCATTAGCCTAAAATCGACAAAGCCGCTTAAAATAGCAGGCTCTATCACATAAATTGTGGCAATTATCACAAATAAAATAAGCCGGATAATTAAACGCCCACTATAAATTTTATACATATTATTTTTCCCATAAATGTTGGTAAAGCATAACCTCGGCGGTATGCTCTAAGGCTTCCATTCTGGCTATGGCCAGCTCTAAACTATCGCCCCAGGTAATCGCTCCATGGCCGGCCAAAAGCATGGCAAAAGCTTCGCCCTTGGCACGGGCTACCGCAAAAGCAAGCTCGGAAGTTCCTGCCGCATAATGGGGTATAAGTGGTACTTCGCCCAAAAGTTTTTGGGCTTCTTCTAATAAATTATGATCAATACTACGGCCGCTATTAGCCAAAGCCGTGGCAAATGGTGGATGAGCATGAACTATTGCATAAATATTAGCATCTAAATTATATAAGGCCAAATGTAAAAAAGTTTCGATCGAGGGCTTGCGATTATCAATCTTTTCCATTAGATTGGCCGAAAAACGCTCGCCTTGATTATCGATGCGCAAAACATCATTTAGCTCCAGATTAGCCTTGCAAATGCCCGAGGCTGTTATCAAAAGCGAGTTTTCGGACAAGCGGCAAGAGATATTGCCCGATATCGCCGTAATCAATTTTTTATCGTCCAGCCTTTTGCCGGTGGCAATAATCGCCTCGGCCGCTGCAACTTGGGTTGTATAAGGATATTCCATAAAATCACCAGTTAAAAGGGGCATTGTTTAGCCCGTTTTCAGTTATAATTGCCGTAATTAAAGAAGCAGGGGTTACATCAAAAGCCGGATTATAAATGCCGATATTCTCCGGTGTCATCCTTGTGGAATACCAAGCATGGCTTATTTCCTCCGCCGGGCGATGCTCAATCTCGATATCATTGCCGGTTAAACAGTTGACATCAATTGTGGAGGTTGGCGCACATACATAAAAGGGTATATTATAATAACGGGCATTGATGGCCAGGCTTAAAGTGCCGGTTTTATTGGCGGTATCGCCATTGGCCGCAATGCGGTCTGCACCCACAAAAACGGCCTGAACCTTGCCTTGTGCCATTAGCCCTGCTGCCATATTATCGCATAATACGGTAACATTGGCCTTTACTTGCGCAAGCTCAAAAGCGGTAAGCCTTGCCCCTTGTAATAGAGGACGAGTTTCGTCACAATATATCTGCAATTTTAGATTGTTTTCCAGCGCCGTATAAATTGGTGCTAAAGCTGTGCCATAGCAAGAAGTGGCTAAATGGCCGGCATTACAATGGGTTAGCACACCAAAACCGTCTTTAATTAAGGGCAAACCATATTGGCCAATTGCTTTGCATGTGGCGATATCCTCTTGATGGATACTAATTGCCTCTAAGCGTAACACCTGTTTAAGGCCGCTAATATCGGCTGTTTCGGCCTTGGTAACAGCATTGCATAAACGGTTTACCGCCCAGGCTAAATTTACGGCCGTTGGCCTGGAGCGAATTAAATATCCTGCATAACTATGCATTTCTTTGAGAAAAGCATCTTTATTCGAAGCCTCGGATTTATTCAAAGCTAGGTATAATCCATAAGCCGCCGCAATACCGATGGCCGGCGCACCCCTAACTTGTAAACGATATATGGCATTATAAACATCGCCCAAGCTATTAAGCTCGATAATTTGCAATTTGCGTGGCAAAAGTGTTTGGTCAATAATATTTAAGCAGGACTTTTCCTCATTTAGCGCCACTGTTGGCGGTAATAATTCGCTAATATTCATAAAACCTCCTTAAAATATGTATTCTATAATAACATCATCACGGCTGCCATCGTGCCCCGCTGCGAGCCTTGCACCCGATGCGAGTAAAATGTATCGCTATGACAAATTGTGCATAGCCTGCTATCAATGATGTTTTGCTCTTTTAAGCCGGCTTTTTTTAACAAGATAATATTAGTACGTCCTAAATCGAGCAAGTATTTATCGGCCTGATTTGGGTCGGGGTGAATAACAGAGCCTTGCTCGTCTGCAAAGTCGGCAAAATGGGGCAATAATTCTGCCCCTACCTGATAATGGCAAGGGCCTGCACCAGGGCCTATCCCTGCCAATATTTGCTTTTTATCGCAGCCTAAATCGGCCATTTGTGCTACTATTTTAGGGCCAATTTCGGCCGCAGTTCCCCGCCAGCCGGCATGGGCTAAACCAATAATATGCCGATCGGGCGCATAAAAGAAAAGCGCCAGGCAATCGGCATGATAAGTTATAATGGGGGTATCGGGCATAGTGCAAATTAGGCCATCGATATTATCATATAATGATGGGCAAAAAATACCTGTGCCTGCATCTTCCGGTTTAACTAAGCGAATATTGGCACCATGCTTTTGCCTAGCGGTAAGGCTTCTGGCTAAATTAAAGCCAACTGCTTTGGCAAAAATACCCATATTTTGATGCACATTTTCGGAACTATCTTTAATTTCGCCCCCGGTAACATGGGCTAGATTAAGCGAGGCAAAAGCATCGCTGCTAATGCCACCAATTCGAGAAGAAAAGCCATGTATCAGTTTAGGCTGACTGCTTAAATGAGGAAAACTATAATAAAGAACTCCATCAACAAAATTGGCTTTAATGCCGTCGTTTTCGATAAAATTTGTCATAATAACCCCATTTAATTTAGATTTTGGCTAAAAATTTGATAATAGCGATACATGGAATATAATAAAAAGCCAATTACAATAGCCGACATAGCCGTAACCAGCCAAAAGGGCATGCCATCGCCCCAAAACATAATCACAATTGCCGCCAAATAAAATATAGCAGTAGATACCTTGCCCCACCAACGAGCGCCTAAAGGTAAACGCCCTTTATTATATAAAATAACTGCAATATGCCCCAAAAACATTTCCTTAATGGTAAGCACTGCTACCAGGGGAATTAACACCCGATAACTTATACAAAGACCAATTGCCACACAAAACTGGGTAAGCTTATCCGCAAGCGGATCTAAAACTTTGCCTACATCGGTAATTAAATCAAAACGGCGAGCAATATAGCCGTCTAACATGTCACTTAATGCCGATGTTATAAGCAAAATCCCGGATATTATATATTCCCCTTGCAGATAATAAATTAGCACAAAAGGGATAAGTAGCATCCGAATTATCGATAAAATATTGGGAATGGTCCATATTTGTTTTTTGGCAGTTTTTGAAAGCTTCATAAATACTCCCTAACTTTTATAATATATATTTCGATATATTATGATTATTCTCCTGTTAATTTACGGTTTTGGATGCGGAATTAAGTAAATTTTTAAGCTCTATCAAGTTCTATGCTATTTAAGTTATTTTTAGAGCTATTTTAGCCTAAAAAGTATTTATTTTAAGGCTTTATTAAAGCATAAAAAAGTCATGCCCATTTTCGACATGACTTTTTTTTTGCTTAGCCTCGCCGATATAATCCGAACCCAGCCCAGCTTTGGTATTTTTTGATTTGTTTGCATTTTGTAGGGAATGGTCTTGACCATTCCGCTGTTTGGGTTATTGTCACCTATT